>NZ_BJLL01000010.1:0-67712 GCF_007996925.1 Enterococcus sp. NBRC 3427
ATGTGTGATTAGTTAGAACTTACTTAAATCCTATTATAATATTTTTGTTAATGATTTTAATAAAATGATTGGAGAGAAAATGATGGATCAAAAAGCGTTTATCGAATCTATTGATTCTACAATCGATAGATTAAAAAAAGAAATTCGATTTTATAATAGAGTAATTGGTATCGGAAATATTATAAAAATAGTCTTATCAGCTAGTATCCCAATATTAATTGATCAGGCTTCCGAACACAGGTCTTTACTATTGATTGTTTCAATTGCTTCAGCAATAATTACAATTATACAAAGTGGGATGTCTGCATTTAATTATCAAGATAAAGTACAGACTTCGACAGAGTTATTAATGAAAATTGAAAAAGAAAAGTTGTTATATATAACGAAAACATCCCCATATAATAAAACAGATGAAGAAAATTTCCATTTAATCGTTACAACCCTTCAAACTGAATTAATTGATATTATCTCTGATTTTAATCAAGTTAATAACTAAAAATTTATTTAATTAGAAAGTAGTGCAGATAATACTAATTGTACAATTAAGAAAAGAGATAAGACTTTACATTCCTAAAAAAATGTAAAGTCTTATCTCTTTTCTTAATGCTATAAATTCATAATAACATTATGGACAATAAATTTAAAATTTATTCAGACTGTAGACAAACTCCTAAATTTAGAGTGTTGTTTGCAGTCTGACGACTCAAAAATGAGTCGTATAAATCAATTATAGTAATAAGTCATTGATTTCTTTAAATTCTTTATCAAGTTCTTTTTCATCATATTTTTCATATTTATCAGCTTCATGAAGAACTTTTTTAATTTCATGAATAGCCTTTCGTTCAACTAACCATTTTTTTAGGTTATGTTTTTTTTCTGGATTTTCAGATAACGTATCAAGTTCGTCTAACTCTTTATCCAGTTTATTGACAACAGAAACAATTTTGTTTACAACTTTTTCTTCTTTGTTTTCTAAATTTGACATTTATCTTCACGTCCTTTTTATTTGATAATTTAAGTATAGAACTTTGATATAGTTTATACAAATAGAAACGCTTCTTCGTGTATTCTGTGATTTTCTTTTGAAATGAGGAAAACTTTGGAGTAAAATGAACGTGAACAGAACAATATTTAGGAGGAATAAACTATGTGTACGTCTATTACTTATGTAACAAGTGATCATTATTTTGGAAGGAATTTTGATTATGAAATATCTTACAATGAAGTAGTCACTGTTACTCCAAGAAATTATAAGTTGAATTTTCGAAAGGTAAATGATTTGGATACTCATTATGCAATGATTGGTATTGCCGCTGGTATAGCTGACTACCCTCTTTATTACGATGCGACAAATGAAAAAGGATTGAGTATGGCTGGGCTAAATTTTTCTGGGTATGCTGATTATAAAGAAATACAAGAAGGGAAAGACAATGTATCTCCTTTTGAATTTATTCCTTGGATTTTAGGACAATGCTCAACAGTAGGAGAAGCTAAAAAATTGTTAAAAAATATCAATTTAGCAAATATAAATTATAGTGACGAACTTCCTTTATCCCCTTTACATTGGCTATTAGCTGATAAAGAAAAATCAATTGTCATTGAAAGTATGAAAGATGGACTTCATATATATGATAACCCTGTGGGCGTTCTTACCAATAATCCTTCATTTGACTATCAATTATTTAATTTAAACAATTATCGTGTCTTATCGAGTGAAACTCCTAAAAATAATTTTTCAAATCAAATAAGTTTGAATGCCTATAGCCGCGGTATGGGAGGGATAGGCTTGCCTGGAGATTTATCCTCAGTATCTCGTTTTGTTAAAGCGACTTTTACGAAGCTGAATTCTGTATCTGGAGATTCAGAGTCAGAAAGTATTAGTCAATTTTTCCATATCTTAGGTTCAGTAGAACAACAAAAAGGTTTGTGTGATGTTGGTGATGGAAAATATGAATATACAATTTATTCTTCTTGTTGCAATGTTGATAAAGGAATCTATTATTATCGAACATATGAAGACAGTCAAATTACTGCAATTGATATGAATAAAGAAGACTTAGATAGTCATAAGTTAATTAGTTATCCAATTATAGAAAAACAACAAATTAAATATATAAATTAGTTAGTGTGTTGTGATTGATTATTTAATATAGATATAATACAAAAAGGCAAAGATATTTTCAAAACATTTTTTCTTGATGTGATATCCTTGTCTTTTTTGTAATGTTTTTAACTTATTGCTTTTGCAAAATTTATTTACCTGTTTTCTGGATCAACGATAGTGTATATTATGCTATCCTTGTTTGGATTTTAGGACGTTTAAAGAGGCACTTTTTTACATAACTTAATCCATAGACCTTTTAAGCCTGCTGTGAGATAATAATAAAGAAGAGTTTAAAGCGCACCCCAAACCACTTCCCCATAAGTGTATTACGCTTTAAACTCTTTTATATTTGAATTCACTAAGAAGCATACCATATATTTGAAAAAAAGTGAGAAAAAAGGCTTATAATTAGGATTTAGAGTAATTAATTAGATGTTTATTTTATAGGACTGATACTATAGATTACAAATAGTATCGTATTTCGCAATCTTAAATTATCTTCTTACTATAAATAAGATAATAAAATTTGTATTTGTCCTTTTTAGGTAACTTATTTTAATCTATATACCTTTCTGGATCAACGAAAGTATACTTTATATAGTCATAACGCCGATGATCGCTCCGTGCGTCTGGCACATCAGTCACGATATCAAACAAAAAATATACGTCTTTCTTCATTCTAGTTTTCGCAGCAGGGATTTTAAAGTAGTTCTTATTAGAATAGTAGAGATTGATTAATAAGCTATCTTCGATTGCTAAAAAGAAAACCTCTGAATCCCACACCTTATAAAAATCTTTGACAAATCTATTCGAAGGATCAAATTTAAACCATAATTGTGTTTTTCCTTCCATTAACATATAAAGTTCACCTCAAAAAGAGTATACGAACAAGAGTTCCTTTTGTAAACCTTGAACTAGATTTTCCTGAATATATATTGACGGTTCCGGAACGATAAAAAATAGCCTCTCTTTGAGGGGCTATACATAACATTTTATATAAATAATTATTAGTTATAAAAATAATTTTGCTTGCAGTTAGTTTCTCTTGTTATTGTAAGAACCATTAGAGTAGTGGTATAATTTTTTGTAATGACATGTACGAAGTAAAGGTGGGAATTAACACTTGAAAAAATATGGTTCTAAACAAGAATATGTGAAGAGACCAAAAAGTATCATTAATAACAGATTTCCTAGTAAATTAAAGAAAAAAATTCGCCCAAATCAATATTTTTACAGTAGAGTCAGGTGTCAAATTATTCCAAAGGTACAAGCTAAACAAAAGCTTACTATTGAAGAACAAATAGATTATATGAAATATAAAGGCATTACATTTAATATCATAAAAGAATCTGAAGCCAAAAAAATATTATCTGAGACAAATTATTATTATAAAATTTCTGTTGTTAGAAAACTATTTAAAAAAAATTATAGTAACAAATACATGTTTTTAGATTTTTCTCATCTAGTCGATTTATCTTCTATTGATATGGGAGTTAGATATTTTTTGCTACAAATGGTCTTAGATGTAGAGCATTCAATTAAAGTTCAAATAATTAATGATCTTACTAATAATCCTAATGTGGATCCATATCTTATTGTTAGGCAATTCAAAAATAAAAATAGTTTTTTCTATAAAAATACAATTGAACGATTTGAAAGGACTGCATATCGGAAAGATATGTATTCAAAACGAGGTAAGAACATACCCTTTTGGGTATTGTTAGAAATAATGGATATGGGAGGGCTAATTACTTTTTTAAAATTTTATGGAGGAAAATTCAAAGTTACTTCTGATTTAAATACGACATCTGATGTTGCTATGTATGCGAAGAATATTAGAAATTGTTGTGCTCATAGTGGATCATTTATTTATAATATTTATGATCCATCGACTCGTATTCCATCAAATCCAAGAATAATTACTTATGGAACAATAATGGGAATTGAAAGTAATGATGTACGTTTTAGAAAGGTAAACGATTTAGTTTCTTTGTTTTATCTGCATAAAATTTTTTGTACAAACAAATTAAATGAAAGACGATTTGATGAAGGAAAAAAATTGCTAGAAAGATGCGAAAAAAATAAAATATATTACCTTTCAAATGAACAATTAAAAAAAGAAAGAAAAACTTTTATCAAATTACTTGATTATTTGAAGAAATAAATGTATGATTTAGACAAGATGAAACAACAGGTAATGCTGTTGGCTTACTGACCAGTGCTACTGATCAGGAGTTACTAGTGTGATACTCTTAATATTTTTATATTTCGGGTAGCCTTTTTCCCTATATGGGAAAAAGGTTTTTTTGTTAATCTTTATATTTTTCTGGATAGACAAAAGTATATTTTACATAGTCATAACGCCGATGGTAACTATGCACTGTAACGATAATGCTTCTAAAATATATTTTTACGAAAAACATCACAAGGAAAAACTTAACTATGGTATTATCTAAACATAATTTTTTCGGTATTTAATTCTTTTAATTAAGAGGGAAGTCTTTGCTTTTTTATAGTAATTTTATCTTAATAGTAGCGATATTATTACTTCTGAATATATGGATTTTTGATAGAAGTAGAAATGCAGGTATAGGTTTTAGAACTAAACGAAGTCTGTCTTCTAAAAAAAATTGGGTATACTCACAAACTATTTTTTATGGAGGGATTGTTTTAATTAGTTTAATTTCTTCAACACTTTATTCTTTGAATGTTATAGATGTTTCCGCTTCAAATTCAATATCTATTATTGGAATCATTATTGCTGCAATTATTACACAACTGTTTCTAGTGTTTGGAGAGAAGAAAAGAAGTAAAAAATAGAAAAACTAGTGATAGTTTTGGTGATAGTGATATTAAAAATGAGAAAAAATAGAAAAAGCAGAAGATAGATAAAATGCTGATATTTCGGCGTTTTTTAACGGTATAAAAGAGAAAAAAAGTAATAAATGTATACATGATACAAGAAAAACATGTTCGCACTTCTAGGCAAACCAGGCTTTGAAGACCTTGCGAAAGAATTGAACGAACGCCTTTAAAATAAGGGGTTTTCGCTAGATTTAAAAAATCAGTGATAGAAACATGTTCGCTTCAAAATGAAAACTGGTACCCATTTAGGTACTTAACACATATTAGCACCGTTTATTCGGAAAAAAGGGGGCTGTGACAAGAATTTTGTCACAGCCCCTTGTTTGTATGGGAATCGATTCATTGCCTTGTTCTTTGGTTAAGGACTGGAAGAACAGGAAAGTGACTTCGAAGACCAATTCTATTTTTTTGTTTTCTAAAATCGACAAACAAAAAAGCACTTAAATCGAGTGCTTTTTTACGATAGTTTCTTAATCTTAAGATAGCCCTAATTTGTCTTTTACAGATGAAGGTACTTTATCGCTAGTGATTACTTTTTTCTCTATAATTCGCTTTTCGCTTGCTTTCAACTGCAAAATCGTTCCTTCAGGATAAGCAGAACCATTAGCAGAGTCGCCAGAAGTAATGACATCAAAATCCAATTGTCTTTTTTCACCGTTTTCAGCATACGCATCTACGTTATATTTAAACCCTTTTCCAATTACTTCTCCATTATCTGCTTTAATATCAGTTTCTGCAGGCATTGGTGCTTTGATTACTGCATAATAATCTTTTCCTACATAAGTAGACTGATAGTAGTCCCAGCCTTTCCAGCCTACAAAAGCGATTAATACGATAACGATCAACCCTAAAATTTTTTTCATGAAAATTCTCCTTTTTTATTTTTATTCTATAGAATATTATACAGAGCATAACAAAATATCATCATCGAAACAGCTAACAATATTGTCATAAAAAGCGACGATAATTGATATTAAAACTTATATTTTTATTTAGGTCAAGAGGCAAGGACAGATATAATGACCAAATGTATGTAAAAAATACAAAAAGACGTCTGTCGCGGATCACCGTTACAAACGTCTTTTATTGATTTTCCGAGATCTCATCAGTCGCCATTTGGAATGGGTCACTCCTTATCTAGATTCATTTAATGCTCGGACTGCTTGTTCAATTGTAATACCAAACGCAACGTTATTTTCGTTTTGTGCATCAATCGCCATAAAACGGTTAGAAGTTGTATCAAAGGCTACGCGGTATTGCATATTTGTTTTTGTAAACGTCATAAAATTCATCTCCTTTGTAATGTAATTCAGTTCTTGAAAGTTTCCTTTAAACTTTCGAACCTATAACAAGTTTAGCATCGTCCGTTTTTTCATGCAATTAAAAAGTATTTATCACTTTTCTTGTTTACTTTTTCTTAAACCAATCAGCTGTTTTCTTTCAAGCCAATAAGTAGCCCAACCATCAACGTTACAAAGACTATTGCTTGGATATAGATCATATGCTCACCCCCTGTAAATAATTTAGCAGGATAATGAAAAGAACACACGAACAACATAGGAATATAAACAAACGTTTTTGTCACAACATCTAGAATTATGATAAGAAAATAGTTATCTAAAAAGTAAAAAATAAATCAAATAAAAATAAAAAAATAAAATAAAATAAAATAAAACGTTTTCAGATGGAGGGAGATTTGTTATTATAAAATAAAGAAAAACAAAGAAAAGAGGGAATGAAATGGTAAAAGCAGAAGTAGGAAGAACTTATATATGCACACCGATTGGCGTATCTCACGAACTAATCGGCTGTATTGAACGTACATATAACAACACGGCTGTCGTGTATGTTGAAAGTTATGACCAACGAGACCATCCAATCATCCATGAAAGCAAGTACCGCATGCTCGTAAAATTCTGTGATATTAGTGCACCTGCTGAATTGGTTTCTTAAACAGTATTTTTGAGAATTCGCAAGAACTCCCTTATAATATAAATAAAGACAGAAGGGAGCGAGAAGATATGCCAAAAAGAAAAAGTTCAGGGAAAATGGGAATTATTCTTGCAGTGATCTCTGCAATTCCTGCTATTTTAGCTATTGTTCGTGCGATGAAGGAATCAAGAGAAAGTTAAGGACACGTTATGAATGTCAAACAAAAAACGCATATACCTGCGATAGCAGGTCATGCGTTTTTTGTTGTATAAAGGCTTATTTCATCAACTATTTTTGATTAGCCAACACCCAAAACAAAATTTAGTAGCTTGTCTGAATAAGTGATTTCTTCATCTGTTTGTTTCACACTTTCATTTAGTAGTCCCATCTCATCGGTTATGATACCATCCACACCATAAAACATCATGCGACTCATAGCATCTGAATCGTTGATTGTCCATACATATACTTTTTTTCCATCTTGATGGGCAGAATTAATGAAGTTACGATTGATCGTACTATACTCCATTGTCAAAAAATCAGCAGGCGTCACAGGAGGTCCAACGATATTGAAAGGCAAGATATAGCCCACATAAAAGTTTGGTTCTGCTTCTTTTAAATCAGAAACAGTTTGGTACGTCAAACTTTGCAAAATATGATGATTCTCTAAGATCGCTTTGCGGTATTTCTGAACAAATCGTTCGACCAGGTCATCCGAATCTTTTTTAGAGGTCTTGATCTCAATAAGTAATTTTTGGTTCAATTCATGCGCTTTTTCTAAATAAGAATCAAAAGAACACACAGGGGCTTGGAACCCATTTTCAGTAACCGTAAGATTTGTCAATTCTTTCAATGTCAAATCCTGTGGTGTTCGATTTACCCCTGTTAAGTGACGAAGATTTGCATCATGCATCACTACGAAACGGCCATCTTTTGTTTCCTGCACATCCATCTCTATATAATCAGGATGATAGTCTCTGCTTGTTTTTTCAAGTGCTTCTAAAGTATTTTGCGCCCCATTTTGCGTACTTACACCTCTGTGAGATACAGTCACTGGTTTTGTCTGAACTGCCGAAGTCAGATAATCCATATTGTAAAGACAAACGCCAATACCGAAAAAAACTGCAAAAAGGGTCAAACCAGTGTTTTTCAGCGCAGATAAACGCACGTTGGGTGTTTGCGGCGTAAACCACTTGGGAATCTCTGGTAAGAAACCTTCGTCATCCATGAAATCAACGATGATATAAAAAATTCCTACAGTAGACATCACGATATTGAATAATAAAATTCCTTGTAAAAGCGTCATCGCAAATACAGCGCTGATCAATGCGTAATTCGGGAAAAATTCTTCAACAACACTTTGTGCCAAAATAACAACGATATATCCTAAAGAAGAAAGAAGTAAAATTGTACCGCCAATCACGATAAATTGCCCCATGATGGCAAAAAGACGTGATTTGGTCAGCAACCAGCTTTCTCGAATGGATGCTCGAAAAGGTCGATCTCGTAAAATCATTTCAGGTAAAGCGAAAATCAAACGAATCCCAATATAGCCAAGAAAAATGTAAACGAGTAAAAAGGAACTGACGACGATCCAGCGGTTAGCAAAAATAAAATCCATGATAAAAGCAGGGATTTTTATTTTTGACAGTAAATCAGAATTGAAACTTAACCCACTGATCGGTAGAATCAATAAAAAATAAGCAAGAAAAAACAAAAAAGTAATAGGTCTCACTTTCTTCAGTTGAAGTATCGTCAAGTGCAAGAGCTGCTTTAAAGAAACCGGTTCTTTCTTTTTAATAAAAAAGACGCTCATCAAAAGAAATGCAAATTCGAAATAAACCAATAGTAAAATCGTCAGTAAAACGGCGATTAACGACAGCAGAACTCCAGGATGCTGAGAGAAAATCAAAGGAATATTGTCATAAGACAAATAGTCAATCGCTCCTCGGTGCAAAATAAAACGAGTCGTACTGCTCAATAAGGGTAAACAAATAAATAAAATAAAGCCATGCATCAGCAAGACATCACGGAAATAAGCTTGTGTTCCTTTCAAAAAATCCCACGCGTTGCCTAAGCTACGTTTCAAATAATTCATCCTATCACCTACTTTCACATTGTAGCGCAAATCCAATGAAAAAGGAAAGGGCGCAATGTATCTTGCAGACCCTTTCCCAGAATTAACATTGGTAATCAATCAATAACTGATTTTGCAAAATAAATATTAACCAAGAAGACCACTTAGATATTGTCCTCCATAAATCAAAGCCATACTATATAAGAAAATCGATAGTGGTTTAGCAATCAAAATAATCAGTGTATATCGCTTCACTGAAATGTTTGTCAATCCAGCCATCAAACATAACGCATCGTCCGGAGCAACCGGAAGAAAAATAGCTAGAGCAAACAGCTTCTCAAAGCGGTTTTGATTGTCTAACCAGCCAATATATTTGTTATAGGTCTTATCGCTGATCATGGAAAGAATGAATGGTTTTCCGTAACGTCTTCCTAGAAGAAAAATAATAATCGAACCAATACAGATTCCAACATAGTTGTAAATAAAGCCAGCATAAGGACCAAATATCAGGACACCCGCTGCAGTACTGATTCCTCCAGGAATGATTGGAATAACCACTTGCAAGATTTGGATGAAGATAAAAATGACCGGACCTAAAATAATTGAATCACCTACTAATCCTCTTAAAGCATTCAAATCTTTGAAAACACCTAAATTAATAAAATAAATCGTCAGTGCGATTGATAGACCTAATCCGATAATAGAAATGAAATTTATCAGTTTTCGAGAGGCAGCAATATTCATTATTCATCAACTCCTTAGAGGTTCTTTGATATCTATACTTTACTAGAAAAGCAACTGTCTGCGCCACTTTTTAAGATGACAGAAAACAAACAATTTTGTAAGTTCATCATACGTTCATTATAAGTATAAAAGAATAATCTCAAAAAAACATCCAACTAAAGACTTATTTAATATCTTGTTTTTTCAAAAATAGAAAAAAGATAGAAAACGTTAACAATTATGCTTGGAAAGCATACTGATGGAATAAACTAAGCATTGGACAGGTTAAAAAATGGGGCTTAAAATGAAATGTGAAGAAACAATAGATAATGATGTTATTTAAGAACAGTGTTTGAATCACCTAGCAATCACGAACGGAGGAAATAAAAAAATGGCAGAAAAACAAACCGCAGGAAGAGATCAATTGGGGGAGTTTGCACCAAAATTTGCAGAATTGAATGACGATGTTTTATTTGGACAAGTATGGTCAAGAGAAGAATTATCTCCTCATCAGCGTAGTATCATCACCCTATCTGCATTGATCTCAGGAGGGAATTTTGAACAATTGCCGGCCCATCTGAAGATTGGCAAGCAAAATGGCATTACTAGTGAAGAAATAGCAGAAATCATTACCCATTTAGCTTTTTATGTAGGGTGGCCAAAAGCTTGGTCGGCTTTTAGTTTAGCAAAAGAAATCTATCTAGAAGAAAATAGCGAAGATAAGAAAGAGGCGTAAATGATGACAAAACACGAAGAAATACAAAAAGGCGTGATTTTTCCAGCAGGTGAAAAAAACGAAGCATACGCTCAAGTATTTACCGGGCAAAGCTATCTGAATATGTTAGTAAACGATCCCGAAGTTTCTGTTGGTGTAGGTAATGTAACTTTCGAACCAGGCTGTCGCAATCACTGGCATGTCCATACAGACGGCTATCAAATCTTACTTGTGACCGGAGGAGAAGGCTGGTATCAGGAAGAAGGAAAGCCAGCAAGACGATTAATGGCTGGAGATGTCGTCGTAACGCACAAAGGGATTAAACATTGGCATGGTGCGACAAAAGATAGTTGGTTTGAACATTTGGCGATCACTGCTGGTAATTCAGAGTTTTTAGAACCTGTAACAGATGAACTATACGAAGGATTGGAAAATCAATAATATCAAGCTTAGAACAGCTCCTAAAAGTAGATTTTTAATCGAACTTTCAGGAGCTGTTTTAGGTGGATGAAGCTGTTTTGTAAAATAGGCTAATAATAGGGGCGAGGAGAAGCACGCCGGAAAATCTTGATATTGATAATCGGCTGGGCATACATGATTTCTACATCGTCTATCAAACTACCTAGCAGATGATAATCTTCCCGATCATGTCGAGGATTACCTAATAGCTCCTGATAGTAGATTTCCATGCTTGGGTCTCGAGGATTGTTCAGCAAATCAGCAAGTACATCTAGATCTTCTGGCTGAGTTTCTGTTGTGCCCTGTATTTCTATGAAAAGTCCCTCCTCAGCAAATTCTACGCCAATACGTATTTCAGTTATTTCGTGGGAATATAGATAGGTAAGAAGCTCATCGATGATTCTTTTTGATAATTCTTTTTCCAAGTGTCTTTTTTTCCTTTCTGACAGCAGTAAAGTTATCTAGTATCGGTACAAGGATACCTGCAACGAATCCAGTTGAAAAACCACTGTTATATAAATTGAGTCCTCCGTGCAAAGTGCTGACGTTATGGACAAGAGCAATATGTAACATACCAGCTATTACACCGTAAAAACTGCCGTAAAAACCGCTTATGGGCGCGAGACCTGTCCCAAACACAGCGGCAACGAGCATGCCGGTGCTGGTGATCTCATGAAACGTCCCAAACAAAGAAGCAAGAAAGATTCCGACTAGTATCGGAAAACTGTTTTTTAAATGACAACCAAAAGCACTGAAACCAACCGCAGATAAAATCGCACCGATGACAGGACCATTTAACTTACCACCAACCAGCAATACATAAGAAGAAAGCATTAGACCAACTAGCCCCATGTTGATCAAAGTAGCACCGATACCAGAATTAGCAATGAAATCAGTTGTCAGTTTTCCAGATGAATCGAAAATCTCTCGAATACCCGAAAGTCGAAAGGAATTATAATAGAAACCAAAACCGACTGTCAGCAAAAAAAAGCCGAAAATAATCCAGACGAGAGGGGAATGGTATTCATTGGAAACCAATGTATTCTCGACGATCGAGTAGCTGAACAATCGCAAAACAGCAGTAAAAGCCATGGCAATCAAGCCTGAGGTAAATCCAATATTATAAAGCGTGAACCCGCGATGGAAAACTAAAGTTTGAGCAGCTAATGGCGGAAGAAGAAGACCAATTGCTATACCGGCCAAATTGCCCAGTAGTACACCTACTAGCAAAGGAAAACGCATACCAAAAGTAATGTAACTAACGACCGGCGACAATGCGCTGCCGAACAGTCCTATCATAATATACTGAGAAAAAGGTTTATTGACAAATACAGCATACAGGTATACACCTAAAATGATCGAGATCGAATTATAAAGGTTTTTGCCAAAAAAAGAAAAACCGGTAACTGTTAAAATCGAAGCGAATAAGGGGCCATTTAAAATCACCTTTTGCCGGTAAGCCAAAAGCACAGAAAGTAAGGTCAAGATCCCAACGTTTATAAATGCGCTTCCAAAACCACCCAAAGCAAAATAATCTGTCAGAAGATTGCTTGGCGAGGTAAGAATAGTCAGTAGTCCACTCCAATTAGCAGCAGGTGTACCAGAAACTAAGCCAATAAAAAGAAAAAAAGCACCTGTAAAACTAAGATAAAAATATTTTCTTTTCTGTGAAACGATTCTTTTTTGAGGATGAATATAAATAACGTCAGTTTCGTTTTCCATTACACACCTTCTTTTTCGTTTTCTTTAACTATAACTTGAAATGAAAGATTTGGTCAACTATCATTTAGGTTAAAACTAAAAATGTAAGGGAACCCAGTGAATTTAACCAAATTTTTTTAATTTTGCAAAAAAAGTTAAAGAAGACTGAGAAAAAAATTTAAAATATAACGTTTTGAGTAAAATGTTTGCAAAAAATACTAAAAATAGGGTACAATAAAACAACATATACTGCAGTAAAGAAGTGGGGGAGTTTTAATGAGAAGAAAAGTCTATACCAAGGATCAAATTCTAAAAGCTGCTTATGATGTTGTTGCAAAGGAAGGGTTTAAAGGATTTACTGCGAGAAACATTGCGAAAAAGATGGGGATTTCGACTCAGCCAATTTATCTGGAATTCAAAAACATGGAAGATTTGAAAAATACGTTATTGGATTCAATCTTTGAACAACTAAAAGAAGATGTTTTCCCTATTGAGCGCACGGGTGATAAAATCATTGATCTCGGTTTGAACTATATCTACTTTGCAAAGAAACATCATAGTCTTTACATGGCATTGTACATTGATGAACATGGGGACGGAAAGAAAATGCATGATTTTTCTTACAACTATTTCCGTGAAATAGTCAAAGAAGATGAAAGATACAATCAATTATCGGATGATTATATCGATGCCTTGCATACTGGTACATGGGTAGCGGTGACTGGCTTAGCAT
Source organism: Enterococcus sp. NBRC 3427 (assembly GCF_007996925.1). Taxonomy (NCBI): domain Bacteria; kingdom Bacillati; phylum Bacillota; class Bacilli; order Lactobacillales; family Enterococcaceae; genus Enterococcus; species Enterococcus sp. NBRC 3427. The sequence continues at coordinate 13,310 of NZ_BJLL01000010.1, forward strand.
CATTGATGTCATCAAACATCATGCATCCAACAGAAGAACAAATCATCGCACTGATCAAACGGACAATTGACTCGATTTTAGCACTAGATAATCCTGAAACAATCAGATAGTGTTCTATCATTATGAATTTGATCGGTAAGTCCGTTGGCTGTAAACTGTCAATGGACTTTTTTTGTAAAAAAACGGTTTCTGTTATTTATCTGTTAGAAATAGGCTTGACATTTCGTGGAAAAAGTTTAAAAATAGTACTTACGGAAGGTTGGCAGAGTGGTAATGCACCGGACTCGAAATCCGGCGAGCCGCAGTAATGCGGTGCACGGGTTCAAATCCCGTACCTTCCTTATATATCAACGATTAGACACGATTTCGATCGTGTCTTTTTTGTTGTATTTTCAGCCCAAAATATTTGTTGACTCCCTCTGAGTACGATCTTTCATACATGCTAGGAAATAAAGCTCCTTGGACTTTTCTTTTGATATAAAAATACCAGATGTAAGATAAAAGTGTAAAAACGATTTGGTTTAGGGGAAAAGCGATGTGCATCGCGATCACTTATGCAACGAAAGACCATTATTTTGGAAGGAATTTTGATTATGAGTTTTCTTATAATGAAGTAGTTACTATCATTCCAAGAAATTATAATTTCAATTCAACTATGTCAATGAGCGAATGAAGAGCTCTCTTTGGCTGCGTATTTTCTTATATAGTCATAATTAGACACGATCTTTCGGTCGTGTCTTTTTGTCTGGAGGCTATTTTTTGAACAGTATCCACTAATATTTTTTTAACACGAAGAGAATAAGATAGCCTCAAAAAAGAAAACATGGTAAATTAGATATTGGGACTTTATTTTCTGTAAAAACAGAAACTTTCATCTTTTGTTTTCACGTGACGAAACTGTAAGAGAGAAAATATTCGTCCGCTATTTATTCTATGATAAGATGCATATGGATGAAATAAACAGTAATTTTATATTAGGATGTGAAAGTTAAATGTGCGGTATTGTAGGTTTTGTTAACGACAAGGACAACAAAAAAACAATTATTAATACAATGATGGATCGAATCGTTCACCGTGGACCTAATAGTTCAGGTGAATATATCGATAAACACGTTGCTTTAGGATTCAGAAGATTAAGTATTATTGACTTAGAGGGCGGTACTCAGCCTATTTACAATGAAGATCGAACAAAGATCATTATTTTTAATGGCGAAATCTATAATTATCAGCCTTTGAGAGAAGAATTGATTGCAGCTGGTCACGTTTTTCAAACACATGCAGATACAGAAGTCCTTTTGCATGGTTACGAAGAATGGGGAACAGAATTATTGCAAAAAATCCGCGGAATGTTTGCTTTTGCTATTTGGGATAATGAAAAAAATGAGTTATTCGGCGCGAGAGACCATTTTGGGATCAAACCATACTATTATGCAGAAATGAACGGAACATTTATGTTTGGTTCAGAAATCAAAAGTTTTTTGCCTCATCCTGATTTTAATAAAGAATTGAATAAAGAAGCATTGAAACCTTATATGACTTTCCAATATTCTCCATTAAACGGTGAAACCTTTTTCAAAGGTGTCTATCGTTTGCCTGAAGGCCATTATTATACGTATAAAGACGGAAAACTGGACATTCAACAATATTGGGATGCTGATTTTGAAACAAAAGAAACGCATTCTCGACAAGAATGGATCGAAAAAATCGACGAAACTGTCCAAGCTTCTATTGAAGCACATACAATCAGCGATGTAGAAGTTGGTTCTTTCTTATCCAGCGGGGTCGATTCCAGTTATGTAACCTCTGTATTGAAACCAGATCATTCTTTCTCAATCGGGTTTGATGATAAAACCTATAATGAAGCGATTGAAGCTAGAAAACTAACAGAATTATTGGACTTAGACAATACGGCAGCAGTGATTGACGGAGACATGTCTTTTAAAGCATTCCCATTGATCCAGTATCACTTAGATGAACCAGACTCAAATCCTTCTTGCGTGCCGTTGTACTTTTTAGCAAATCTCGCTTCACAAAGTGTACGGGTGGTTCAATCAGGAGAAGGGGCAGATGAACTATTTGCGGGATACCAAACGTATGGATTCCACACGAATTCAAAATTTATCCGTGTGATTGCGCAAGGATTGAAAAAATTGCCAAAAGGGACACGCTATAATTTAGGACGTAAAATCGGAAAAATGAAAAATTTCCATGGACGTATCCATTTATATGAATCACTTGCGCCTGCAAAAGAATATTTTATCGGGCATGCTCGAGTATTCGAAGAATCAGAAGCATCAGAAGTGTTGACGCCAAAATATCAAACAGCGCCATCTGTGAATGAAATCATGACTGTTCATTACGAGAAAACAGAAGGAATCAAAGATGAAGTCAATAAGATGCAATACGTCGATCTTCATCAATGGATGCCAAAAGATATTTTGTTGAAGGCAGATAAACTTTCTATGGCAAGTTCTCTAGAAGTCCGAGTACCTTTACTGGATATCGAAGTCATGAAATTGGCTCAACAAATACCAAGTAAGTTCTTGTTGAATCAAAACAATACAAAAGATATTTTCAGACAAGCTGCGAACAAACATCTTCCAGAAGAGTGGTCGAATCGGGTGAAATTAGGATTCCCCGTGCCAATCAAAGCTTGGTTGAAAGAAGAACACGGCTACGAACAAGTCAAAGCATTATTCGAAGCAGATTTTGCAAAAGAATTTTTTGATCAAGAAAAAATCATGAAGTTGCTAGATGACCATCACGAAGGGCGTAAAGAAGAACAACGTAAAATCTGGACGATCTTCAGTTTCTTGACATGGTATAAAGTTTACTTTGTCGATGAAACGATTCCGCAAGCAGAAGCAATCGACTATGTGACTGTTTGATAAAAAAGAAACAACAATATGAGAAGAAGCATAGAAACATGTGAGATGATCTCCTTGTTTCTATGCTTCTTTTTAAGTGCTCAGTAACTGATTTCTTTTTCTTTTGTCCCATCTTTTTTATAGATGATCAAAGTTGATTGTTTGTTTTGAGCTACTTGCTTTCCTTTTTCGATTGCTTCTTTTTTTGTATCAAAATGGTTGCTTGCCTTTTTTGCCCCTTTAGATTTCACGATCCATTGTTCTTCCTCATATTCTACGATCACATCTGAATCAAGAAGTTTTCCGGCACGAGGATTCGTATCGTGTTCATCCGTCTTGCTTGGATTTTTTTCTTTTTCGAAGGTTCGTTTTTCTGATTCACTAGCATCTTCATACCATTTTTTTGCTTGATCAATGGCAATTGGGATCGCACGGCTATCAGGGTACCCTTCATCTAATAATGCATTTGCGATGTCGATTGCTTTTTTTCTTGTCAATTTATCTAAGTTTTTCATTGATGCAGGAAAGTCCTTCATGTTCCATGGCATATTAGTATCCCCCTTTATTAAAAAACATAATCTATATAAACAAGTGTAAGGGTATTTATACAAAAAGAAAAAGATTTTGTTTGAGAAGTAAAACCGTTGTATTTATCGTCAAGTAGTTTTACTTAACAAAATCGTGAAAAACACTAGCAATCTAGAAAAAATCATGGTAAGATAATCAAGTCTGAGAGTCATCTTAGAGGATTCTTGTAAAAATGGGAGGGAAAAACATGCGCGTAAACATCACTTTAGAGTGTACTTCTTGTAAAGAACGTAACTACCTAACAAGCAAAAACAAACGTAACAATCCTGATCGTTTGGAAAAACAAAAATATTGCCCACGCGAACGCAAAGTTACTTTGCACCGTGAAACAAAATAATGTTTTTAAAGTTCTCAATTCCTTGCTGGTCAAAGAATTGAGACTTTTTTTATCTCAAACCATCTAAAATCATAAGGAGCGGATGATATGTTTATTTCAATGTGGGCACAAGATAGAAATGGTCTGATCGGCAAAAATGGATTGCTACCGTGGCGATTGCCAAATGACATGCGTTTTTTTCGTGAACATACAATGGATCGAATCTTAGTGATGGGAAGAAAGACCTATGAAGGAATGGGCGATCTCTCACTTCCTTATCGCCATATCATCGTATTGACAACGCAACCGAACTTTCGCACGAAAGAAAATGCAGAAGTGATGCATTCAATCGATGAACTTTTGGCGTATAGTCAAACAATCTCAGAAGATATCTATGTTTCGGGTGGCAGTCGGATTTTTCAAGAACTTCTTCCTTACACCGGTCGAATCTGGCGGACATTGATTGATAGCACGTTTGAAGGAGATACGTATATTGGGGATATCGATTTTTCAGACTTCGCTCTTATAGAGGAATACGAGGGAATAACGGATCAGGAAAATTTATATGCCCATCGTTTTCAAAAATGGGAAAGAGTAAGAAATAGGGTTGTTTCAAAAGAAGAATAATATCCGGTATTCAGTTTTTAATAATAAAAAAGCATCTCGCGAATGAACGTGAAGATGCTTTTTTTAGTTAAAATCAGTTTAACTTTTCTTTGATATCATTGACCATTTCCTGACTGGCAATAGGTCCGTTATATAGCCAGCTAGATTCAGGTCCGAATTGCAGTACGTGATCGTCCTTCACTGCTTTGAGATTCTTCCAACTTGGTTCATTGAACATAGCAGCATCTTTATCACTGTTCACAAGAATGATGTAATCAGCATCTAATTCAGCTAGTTTTTCCGAAGAAACAGCAGACCAGTCAGAAGTGGCTTCTTTGGACACTTCTTCTACTAAATCAGGCACACCAAATTTTAGATCGTCATATACGATTCTACCGCTTGACCGATTTTTGCTGACCATGAAGGCGGAGTTGTTGGTCACCCATAACACTGCAGCTGTCTTGTTCTCAATTTTATCTGCTAATTCTTCGCGAGTGCTCTTGACGGATTTTTGATAATCGGAAATGACTTTTTCCGCTTCTTTTTCTTTTGCTAAAGCCTTGCCGACATCTTTTAGTTGTTCTTCCCATGTGACATCTGTTCCGTTTTTTACGACATAAGTTGGCGCGATTTTACTATATTGCTCGTATTTCCCACCTTCGACAGTAGCGGAAGAAGAAATCAACAGCAAGTCAGGTTCGAAGCTTAATACTTTCTCGTAAGGAAGATCATAAGAAATAGTTGGAACATCTTTCAAATCATCTTGCAGATAATCTTGGATAGAACCACTGCCCACTGTCCATTGGGCGATAGGTTTTTCTCCTAGGGAAATCAGATAGTCTTCTAAGTAACTACCGATGATCCGTTTAGGTGCGTTTGGAATGTCGACTTTATGTCCAAGCGTATCTGTGACTGTATGCGTGCTGGTAGATGAGGTCGTCGAATTGGCAGGTGTAGCTGCTTCTTTATCTGAAGAGGGAGAGCAAGCGCTCAATACCCCAGCCAACAGCAACATGCTAGATAATGTGAATACTTTTGTTTTTAAGTTCATTTCTTTCCTCCTGACATAATTGAGAATCTTTCTCATTGGTTATTATTCCTGATATTTCGAATGCTGTCAACCGCTTCATTTAGCTATAGATATGAAAGTAGCGCTTGACGAAATAGTGAAACAGCGTCATAATTGAGAATGATTTTCAGCGAAAGGATGGGTGAAATGACGAGACTAAGGGCAGCTGATATTGCAGCCGGCTACGAAAATAAAAAAATTATTGAAAACATGTCTGTTACGATTCCTGAAGGGAAAATCACGAGCTTGATTGGGCCAAACGGAAGTGGAAAATCTACTTTATTGAAAAGCTTTACCCGTATACTACCTGTGAAATCAGGAAAGATCATTGTCAATGACTCTGATATATCTACATACAGTTCAAAAGAACTTGCAAAAAAAATTGCTTTATTAGCACAAACTAGTGAACATCCTATAGGTATGACAGTAGAAGAAGTAGTGTCTTACGGACGATATCCCTATCAAAAACTGTTTAGCGGTTGGATGCACAAGATCATGAAGCAATCGAGTGGGCTTTGGATGCAACAGGTTTGTCTGGATATCGCACACGAGATATCGCAACGTTGTCTGGTGGACAAACTCAGCGTGTCTGGATCGCTATGGCACTTGCTCAGGAAACAGATATCTTGATCTTGGACGAGCCGACGACGTTTTTAGATCCGTCACACCAATTAGAGATCCTACAGTTATTGACTCAAATCAATCAAATAAAACAAACAACGATCTTGATGTCGATCCATGACATTAATCTTGCTTCACGTTTTTCCGATTATTTACTAGGAATGAAAAACGGTGAATTGATTACGGAAGGTACACCTGAAGAAGTGATCACAAAAGAGTGTATGAAAAAAATATTTGAGATTGATGCAACGATTGTCACACTACCAAAAACGAATAAACCAGTTTTTCTAACGTATGATCTGTTGCCAAAAGAGCAGGAGGAGCAATTATGAAGGCTAGAAAAAAAAACAAACTCTTGCTTTTGATCTGTTTTGTTCTTTTGATCATTTTTTTTATTGCTCTTTCAAATGGCGCAGCGAGTGTGGGAAAAATAGCCTTTTGGCAGGCGTTGGTTGATTTTGATGGATCAAAACAAAGTCATCAAATCATAAGAAACATTCGCTTGCCTCGGGTCGCAGGGGCATTTCTCGTAGGGAGTTGTTTTGCATTGAGCGGTGCATTGATGCAAGGAGTGACAAGAAATCCGTTAGCAGATTCAGGTTTACTAGGAATCAACGCTGGTGCTTCATTGGCAATGGCTCTTAGTTTTGCTTTTTGGCCCAAAGCTTCTGGCTTTTCTGTGTTTCTGGTGTCATTGGCAGGTTCTTTTGCTGTGACTTTGCTCGTATTTGGCTTTTTGCAGTTTTCGAAAATAGGCATGAATCCTTTACAGCTGATTTTAGCTGGCGTAGCTATTAGTTCTTTTTTTACTGCAATCAGTCAAGCACTTACCCAATTTTTTAATCTACAGCAGGATCTTGCTTTTTGGTTTGTAGGTGGAGCTGCCAATATCACATGGAAACAATTAACAGTGTTGTTCCCTGTATATGTACTTGCTGTCTTGGTTTCTTTTTCATTAGGAAAAGCGATATCCTTGATTAGTTTGAGTGAAACCCATGCATTAGCTCTTGGAGGTCATCCTAAACGAACACGGTTGATTGTTTTCTGTCTAGTTGCAGTGTTAGCAGCCATTGCCGTTTCGTTAGTCGGACCTGTTTCATTTATTGGGCTGTTGGTTCCGCCGATTGTTCGCGGAATGGTTGGGACAGACTATCGTTATGTCCTACCTCTCTCTTTTTTAGTTGGAGGCGGACTGGTCATGTTGGCGGATTTTGCAGCAAGGATGATCAATCCACCTTTTGAAACACCTTTTGGATTAGTCATCGCATTGATTGGCGTTCCGTTTTTACTGATACAAGTAAGGAGGGAACAACGGTGAAAAGAATATATTGGACGTTGTATTTCTTGCTTTTTCTACTTATCGTCTTGTCTGTAGGTAGTTTGATGATTGGCACGCCTTTTGTTTATCTTGATCAGCTTTTTGACACGTTCATAGGGAAAGGCTCCTCTTCTTTGGCGCTGATTGTTGGAGAGTTTCGAGTTCCTCGATTACTGATCAGTTTATTAGCAGGTGCTTGTCTTGGCGTTTCTGGCTATATCTTGCAAGGAGTGACGAGAAATGAATTGGCAGATTCTAGCATATTGGGGATTAATGCGGGAGCTGGATTTCTAGTGATGCTTTATTTAGGTTTCTTTTCACAATATTCTCTGCCGTTTCTGTTGCTAGTCGTAGCCTTTATAGGAGGTATTCTCGCTGCTTGCTGTGTGTATCTTGCAGCCTATGATCGAAATGGATTTTTAGGGATGAATCGTATCTTATTGTCTGGTATTGCCGTGAATGTTGGTCTTTCTGCATTAACGTTGTTGTGCACCATCCAATTGTCAAAGGAAAATTATGGATTTGTCAATGCATGGTTGGCGGGATCGATTTGGGGTGCGAGCTGGTCCTATGTTTGGGCGCTTCTTCCATGGGCGATTATCTTGATTCCGCTAGGAGGATTTTATGCGCAGCGGATTGGCTTGCTATCATTTGGTCAAGAACGCGCGCAAGGATTAGGGCTAAATGTGGCTAAAAGTCAAAAAATCCTTTTGTTGTTAGCTGTTGCTTTAGCAAGCGGTAGCGTAGCGGTGACAGGGAGTTTATCCTTTGTAGGACTACTAGCTCCTCATGCTGCGAAGCTAGTCGTACGTAAAGAAAATCACTGGACCTTTATTCTAAGCAGTTTGTTTGGTTCCGTTTTTGTACTTAGCGCAGATATTGTTGCACGAGTGATTCTGCCAAGTGGGGAGATACCGACAGGAATTTTGATTGCCTTTTTTGGTGCGCCATATTTTCTGTATGTATTGTTTATCAGACAAAAACACGTGCTGAGCAGTTGAAGTTCATTAAAAGGCAAGAAGGCCAATCATTGTTAGGTCTTCTTTTTCTTTTATTTATACATTTATTTGAAAGTTCGATTGCTATTTTTCTTTTTTTCCTATACCATTTTATGAGAGAAGGAAGGGTGATTTTTTGGAGCAAATGAAAGAAAAATTACGCCGGCAAGGAATTGAAAAGCTGAAAAATCTGGCCAAAAGCGGCAAGAAAAAGGACAAAGAACAGCGAATCTGTGAACAGCTATTCGCAAGCAAGTACTGGAAGTCGGCACAAGTGATAGGGACGACTTTATCAAATGAATTTGAGCTGGATACACAGCCGATTATCCAACGGGCGAAAAAAGAACAAAAGAAGATAGTTGTTCCTAAAACTTTACCAAAACGACAGATGGCGTTTTATGAAATGGATGAACACACCATTTTTGAACGTTCGAGTTTTGGCGTTCTCGAGCCACAATCAGAGAAGCTTTATTTGCCGGAAATGATCGACCTCCTCATTGTACCAGGGATTATCTACAATAGAGCCGGTTATCGAATTGGTTTTGGCGGTGGTTATTACGATCGGTATTTAAAAAATTTCCATCGAAAAACATGCAGCCTTGTTTTTCGAGAACAATTGAATGAACAATGGCAACCGGAGAGTTTTGATCAGAAGATCCAACAATTATTTATTGACTAAAATGAAATGGGAGGTTTTCATGAATTATCAACAGCAAATAAAAATGCGTGCATGGTTGAGGCGACCGTTATGGACCTATGTTTTTTTGGGGATACAGACAATAGTCTTCATTATAATGGAGTTGTTTCCGCGTCTTGAAATTCCTTATTATACTGGAATGTATGGTCCTTATCTTGTTCACTTCAATGAATGGTGGCGCTTAGTGACACCAATCTTCATCCATTTTGGAGTGATGCATTTCGTCATGAACTCACTGATATTGTATTTTATGGGGCAGCAAATCGAGGCAATATACGGTCACTGGCGGTTTTTCCTGATCTATATGTTCAGCGGGATAATGGGAAATACAGCAAGTTTTGCTTTCAACGAAGCGAATGTTTTGTCTGGTGGTGCAAGCACTTCGATATTCGGATTGTTTGGTGCGTTGTTTATTTTAGGATTTCATTTTAAATATAATACGGCGATCCAACAACTAGTCAGACATTTTCTTTTATTTATTGCGATGACATTTGTTTTTGGTCTTCTTGACACCTCTGTAGATGTTTGGGGACATGTCGGCGGACTGGTGGGCGGATTAGTATTAGGGAATATTTTAGGGCTACCGAAACAGCAGACAAGCTATTCGATACACCAGAAGATTCTTTCTACACTAGTTTTTGGATTTCTTTTTGTAATATGTATTTTACTGGGTTTAAAAAAATATGGTTTACTTGTATAATATGAAGGAAGTGCTTAAAGATGGAGAGCTTATATGATGTACAGCAGCTGTTCAAAAAATTTGGCATCTTTATCTATGTGGGTGCACGCATCTATGATATTGAATTGATGACTATTGAATTGCGGAATCTGTATGATAGCCGTTTGATCGATCATGATACATACATGACAGCGTGGCGCATATTAAAAAGAGAGCACCGAATTGAAGAAAGCCGAAAGAAAGGAAATTTGTAATGGACAAGAAAATTATTGGGATTGATTTAGGTGGAACAACAGCAAAATTTGCAATTTTAACACCAGAAGGAGAGATTCAACAAAAATGGAGCATCGATACCAATATTTTGGATGATGGCAAACATATCGTTCCTGAAATCATCGAATCAATCAACCATCGATTGAATTTATATAATATGAAAGCCGAAGACTTTATTGGAATCGGTATGGGTACTCCAGGAAGCGTGGACAGTGAAGCTGGAACGGTTATTGGCGCATATAACTTGAACTGGACAGAAGTACAATTTGTGAAAAAATTGATTGAAGCAGGGACAGGAATCAAATTCGCTATAGATAATGATGCGAATGTGGCTGCTTTAGGTGAACGATGGAAAGGTGCTGGAGAAAACGATCCAGACGTTGTATTCGTTACTCTAGGAACAGGTGTTGGCGGTGGTATCGTTGCTGGCGGGAATTTGATCCATGGCGTGAGCGGAGCAGGCGGAGAAATCGGCCATATCACTGTGGATCCTGAAGGGTTCGAATGTACTTGCGGTAAACGCGGATGTTTAGAAACTGTATCTAGCGCTACTGGTGTGGTACGTCTAGGTCGTTACTTGGCAGAAGAATACGCAGGAGATTCAAAACTGAAAGCAATGTTAGATAACGGTGAAGAAGTAACAAGTAAAGATATCTTTGAAATGGCTCAAGAAGACGATCCGTTTGCATTGATGGTTGTTGATCGCGTATGCTTCTATTTAGGTTTAGCTTGCGGAAACTTGGGGAATACATTGAATCCGTCAAGTATTGTGTTAGGCGGCGGAGTATCGGCAGCAGGAGAATTTTTACGCAGCCGTGTAGAGAAATATTTTAAAGAATTCACTTTCCCACAAGTAAGAGAATCAACAAAAATCAAATTAGCAGAGCTTGGAAATGAAGCTGGTGTCATTGGCGCTGCCTCATTAGCCTTGAAATTTGCTTAAAAAGACGGAGGCATCACATGGTTTTATGGGTAATTAATATCATTTTGCTATTGATTGTGTTTGCAATCATCTTTTGGGAAGTCTATCTACGAGTAATGGCCAAGCGTTCAGCAACGACTTTGACAGAAGAAGAGTTTCGAGAAGGAATGAGAAAAGCACAAGTAATCGATGTTCGCGAAAAAGATGTGTTTGATGCAGGGCATATCTTAGGTGCAAGAAACATCCCTTACACTGTTTTGAAAGATTCACTAGGATCGATTCGAAAAGACCAACCTGTCTATATCTACGATCAAAAGAAAAGCTTGAGTATCCGTACGGCAAATAAATTACGTAAAGCAGGTTATAAAGAGATTTATTTGCTTAAGGGTGGTTATGACGGCTGGTCTGGAAAAATCAAAAGCAAAAAAGTATAAAGCATATATTTTTATGACAGCTTTGGAAAAGCTAGATCAATAATCAGGTATTGACTAAGAAAAAATGAACGACGCGAGGGATAGTTGTGTCGTTCATTTTTTATTTTGTGCTATTATCTACATATAAAAGCAAAAAGGCAGAAAGAAGGAAACAACTATGATCAAATTAAAGCGTGTTTATCTTGATGCTGAAGAAGAGGATGGCTTTCGGATACTCGTGGATAGGCTCTGGCCACGAGGAATTTCAAAAGAAAAAGCACACTTGGATCTATGGTTGAAAGAAATTGCGCCTAGTAATGAAGCACGCAAAGCATTTGATCATGTACCAGAACGTTTTGCTTCATTTGCAAAGAAATATCAGCAAGAATTATCTTTTGAAGAAGAAAAGACACGAGCTGTTTCCGAACTCACCCAACTTATGAAAGAACATCCAGTCATTACTTTCGTTTATGGTGCAAAAAACGAGCACCAGAACCATGCCGTTGTGTTAAAAGAATTTATCGAAAAGGAGGTGTACAAATGAAAATAGGGATCATTGGTGCCGGACCTAGAGGATTAAGTGTAGCAGAAAGGATTCTCCATAATAATCAGGGCAGACATTCTCTTGAACTTATTCTTTTTGATCCAGAAGGTCCAGGCGGTCGAGTTTGGCGGTTGGATCAGCCACCAGAATTATTAATGAACTCTGTTTCTCAACAAGTGACGCTTTTTACAGACGAAACGTTGTCCAGTGGGGGAACGGTAATGCCGGGACCTAATTTGTTTCAATGGAGTAAAGGACCTGCTACAGATTATATCGAACAGACGGTAACCAAAAATAAGCAACTATTTATAGAAGAAATTAACCGTCTGGAAAAAGATCATCAATCTACTCGTTGCCTATACGGACTTTATCAACGCTGGTTTTTCTCAAAGTTGCAAGAAGAATTTCCAGCTTCTACTCAGCTTGTCTATTCTTTAGTGAAAAAGGTCAGCAAAGAAAAAGACGGTTTCCTTTTACAGACAGATCAGCAAAGCTATCCTGTCGATCAGCTCATTTTAGCGAGTGGTCATTGGGAAAATGATCAGACAGAAGAGGAAAGAGCCTGGGTAGACTATGCAAAGAAAAATGATTTACTGTATCAGCTTCCTTCTAATCCGGCAGATGTCGATCTTTCAAGGATACCGCCAAAAGAAAATGTTTTTCTAAGAGGGCTTGGTTTAAGCTTTTTTGATTATGTCGGATTGTTTACGGTCTCAAGAGGTGGACGCTTCGAAAACAAAAAGGGAAAACTAGTCTATCATCCATCTGGCAAGGAACCGATTGTATACAGCGGGTCAAGAAGAGGTCTTCCTTATTATCCTCGGGGGAGAAATCAAAAGCAAGGCGGAGCAATGGCATGGCCACGGCTACTTACAAAAGAGAACCTTGAGCAATGGCATCGATTGGGACTTTTGACTGGCGAAACATTTTTTGACTATCTGAAAAAAGATGCTGAGTTGTTTTATTATAAGAAAATCATCGAAGAACATCACTTGCCGATTTCAAGGAAAGCTTTTGAGCATGATTTTCTTTCCCTCTCTTCAGAAGAGTGTCTTGGAAAGTATCCAACATTACTTCCTTACAAATGGTCTTGGTCGTGTCTAGAAACTCCTCTTACCTATCAGGATGAGTCCTTTGCTGAAGCTAGCCGAGCATTTATTGATGGGCAGATAAAAGAAGCGGAAAAAGGCAATTGCACAGGGGCATTGACTTCGACATTTGATGCATTGAAAGACTGGCGTGATCCAATCCGGCAGGCTATTGAATGGCACGTTTTTTCTGCTAAGGAATACAAAGAAATACTGTGGGGATGGTTTACTCATTTAAACAGCTTTTTAACGATTGGTCCGCCAGTTATTCGGACGAAAGAGTTAGCAGCACTGATAGATGCGGGTATTTTTCATTTGATCGAACCGCCACTTGATATTCAGCAAAAGCAAAACCGCTATGTTATTTCTCTACAAGATAAAGAAATCAGCAGTCGCTATTTGATCGAAGCTCGTTTGCCACAAACAAGCTTTTCTCGTTCAAGTAATCCTGTCATAAAAAATTTGAAGGAAAATAAACTTGTTCGCCCTTTTTCGTTTTCAGATAATACAGGAAGTTATCATTCAGAAGCTATAGATGTTGAGCGAGGTACGAATCGCGTGATTGATGCTTCCGGGAAAATCCAGTCTGGCTTTTATTGCTATGGAATACCAGTTGAAGGTGTAGATTGGTTAACTGCAGCAGCAGCTAGACCTTATACAGATCCATGGAATTTGAGACAGGCAGATAAAATAGCACAACTTATATTGACTGACAAATAAAAATACGCATGATGACTTATCTGTTCTTTCACAAGTCTTCATGCGTATTTTTTAAATAATTATTAACGAGAAACGCGTTTGCGCATTGCTTTTTTACGATTTTCTTCGATCATTGCCTCTTTTTTGTCAATCGGATCGATCACTGTTTTTTTCACAGAAGCGACCAAACCAGCAACGGCAGCGGCTGTTGCCAAGCTACCTACTAATATTCCAGATACAAATTTTTTCATTGAATCCACCTCATTTATTATTTGTTATGTCTATTATGGAACAAAAGAGAAAAAAAGGCTAGTTTTACGTTTGTTTGTAAACCTTTGCAAAAAATCCTTGAAAATGTTTACTAAATGTTTTATTATAAATTTACCAGATATATTTACGAAATTTTACTTTCTTCTTTTCCACCATAAAAGTAGACTTCGTTTTTTAAATTATATAGAATCAACAAACACAATTTCACTAATCAAAGGAGTGTTTTTTATGACAATTTTAGTACTAGGCGGAGCCGGCTATATCGGTTCGCACGCTGTAGACCAGCTAGTTCAAAAGGGGTATCAAGTCGCTGTGGTAGATAATTTACTCACAGGTCACAAACAAGCAGTACATCCAGATGCTCATTTTTATGAAGGTGATATTCGGGATAAAGAATTTCTACGTTCCGTATTTGAAAAGGAACAGATTGAAGGAGTAATCCATTTTGCTGCAAGCTCTTTAGTAGGAGAATCTGTCGAAAAACCATTGATGTATTTTAACAACAACGTATATGGTATGCAAATCTTACTTGAAGTTATGCATGAGTTCAACGTGAATAAAATCGTATTCTCTTCTACTGCAGCAACTTATGGAGAGCCGAAAGAGTCTCCAATCACGGAAAATACACCAACTAATCCTAAAAATCCGTATGGTGAAAGCAAATTGATGATGGAAAAAATGATGAAGTGGTGTGACCAAGCGTATGGCATGCGCTATGTCGCTTTGCGCTACTTCAATGTAGCCGGAGCAAAAGCAGATGCATATATCGGAGAAGATCATACACCAGAAACGCATCTTGTCCCAATCATTTTACAAGTAGCTCTTGGTCAAAGAAAAGCATTGGCTGTTTATGGAGACGATTACGATACACCAGACGGAACATGTATTAGAGATTATGTTCAAGTAGAAGACTTGATTGCCGCACATATTTTAGCTTTGGAATACTTGAAAGAAGGAAACGAAAGCAACTTCTTCAATTTAGGCAGTAATAAAGGGTACTCGGTCAAAGAAATGTTAGAAGCAGCTAGAGAAGTGACAGGGAAAGAAATCCCAGCAGAAATAGCACCAAGAAGAGCTGGAGATCCTAGCCGATTAGTCGCTTCAAGTGAAAAAGCGAGAGAGATTCTGGGCTGGAAACCTGAATACACAGATATCAAAGCAATTATCAAAACAGCATGGGATTGGCATGTCAGCCATCCAAATGGTTATGAAGAATAGGGGAATGAGATATGTCAATCAGTCAAACGATTTGTGATTTTGCCACACTTGCGATCGAAGCTGGCGGATGGATGGAAATGGACCGCTTATATTTACAGAATCGTCTTTTAGGGATGGTAGGAGAAGACGCTCTAGAAAGCGTCGAAGTAAGACCAGTTAAGGAAGAATCAGTAGACTTATTGGACCAGCTTGTCGCTAAGGCAAGAGAAAATGGTGTTCTTTCAGAATTACCAGCAGAACAAGAGATTTTTGAGGCACAATTGATGGATTTTCTTACACCGCCGCCTTCCGTTGTCAATGCATTCTTTGCACAGCATTATTCGAAAAGTCCAGAGGAAGCAACTGATTATTTCTTTGATTTAAGTAAGAAAAATGATTACATCAAAACAAGAGCCATCGCTAAAAATATCAAATTTCCAGCAGAGTCAGCATATGGTGAATTGGAAATCACGATCAATTTATCTAAACCAGAAAAAGATCCAAAACAAATTGCGGCAGAACGCGAGGCAGCCAAAGTAGATTATCCTACATGTATGCTGTGTATGGAAAATGAAGGATATAGAGGACGCTTGAATTATCCAGCCCGCACCAATCATCGAATCATTCGAATGAATCTAGACGGTGAAAGCTGGGGATTCCAATATTCTCCTTATGCTTATTACAATGAGCATTCGATCATTTTATCGGAGCAGCACCGCCCAATGAAAATTTCAAAGGAAACATTTGTTAGACTGCTTCGGATTACTGAAGTCTTGCCTCATTACTTTGTTGGTTCAAATGCTGACTTGCCGATTGTTGGAGGATCGATTCTTTCTCATGATCATTATCAGGCAGGACGTCATGAATTTCCTATGGCAAAAGCACCAATAGAAAAACTCATCAAATTAGCAGATTATCCGCAAGTCATCGCAGGAGTTGTGAAATGGCCGATGTCTGTGATCCGTTTGCAATCAACAGATAAAGAGTTGCTGATTGAAGCAGCCAATTCAGTGTTGGAAAAGTGGAAAGAATATTCGGATGAAACAGTAGAAATCCAGGCTTTTTCAGCAGATGGTACACCACACCACACGATTACGCCAATTGCACGAAGAAGGGACAATTATTTTGAACTGGACCTTGTCCTTCGAGACAATAATGTTTCAGATGAACATCCTGATGGTATTTTTCATCCGCATAAAGATGTCCAACATATCAAGAAAGAGAACATTGGATTGATCGAAGTAATGGGGCTTGCTGTTTTACCACCTCGTTTGAAACCGGAACTAGCAGAAGTAGAGCGGTTCTTATTGGGAGAAGAAAACCAGATGGCTGAATACCATCGTCCATGGGCAGAACAGTTAAAAAAAGAGCATCCTGATTTGACGAAAGACGCGGTCACTGATATTGTACAAAAAGCTGTAGGTCAGGTTTTTGCTCGTGTCTTGGAAGATGCTGGAGTATTCAAGCGAGATGAAAAAGGTCAAGCAGCGTTTGAGCGGTTTACTGCGATTTTATAAACGGAAAAAAAGGAGGAGAGACAAATGGCAACAATTAAAGATATCGCTCAGTTGGCAGGAGTTTCTCCTGCTACTGTTTCAAGAGTGCTCAACTACGATCCTGAACTTTCCGTCGGCTTAGCCACAAAGCAAAAAATTTTTGAAGCAGCGGAACGCTTGAATTATACGAAGCACCGCAAAAATGCAGCAAATGCTAAGCAAACCCTTCGTCTGATCCAATGGTACGATGATACAGAAGAACTTGAAGATCTTTATTATTTGTCTATTCGTTTAGGAATCGAAAAAAAGGCAGAAGAAGCAAACGTTACTTTGTTGAAAGAAACGTGGGATTCCATTAGTGAGCTTCCAGCGGATGGAACGATCGCATTAGGGAAATTCGATGAAGCTCAGCTGTTGGATTTGAAACAATCTCAACAAGCCCTGCTTCTGGTAGATTCTGATGGCACTTCTCAAGGAATCGATTCTATAGTTGTCGATTTTAAGTCGAGTGTTCAAAAAGTCATTGAGCACTTTGTTTCCCAGGATGCACAACATATCGCGATGCTTGCTGGAACAGAATATACAAAGAAAAACCATCAGCGACTAAGGGATCCTAGAATCATGGCATTCCAACAAGTTTTAGCAGAAAAAGGCTACGACGAAGGTTCAATTATCGAAGCAGATTTTTCTGTCGAGTCAGGCTATCAAGCGGTTAAAAAATATTTAAAAACAAATGAGCAGATTCCTGATGCACTTTTTGCGGCTAATGATGCATTAGCGATTGGCGCGCTGAAAGCGATTCAAGAAACAGGTTTAGCGGTGCCAAAAGATATTTCCGTGATGGGTTTCAACGATGTCAGTGTAGCGAAATATGTAACACCCTCTCTTTCTACTGTGAAAGTTTATACGGAATGGATGGGAGAGCTAGCAGTGGAGACGATCCTTCAACTAAGTAATTCCAAAGCACCAGTTTCAAGAAAAATCATTGTGGAAACAGAGTTGATTGTTCGAGAGTCGACGAAATAAAAAAAGAAAAAGTTGTGGTAAAGTGTCGTGATACCGCAGCTTTTTTTGTGTATGTAAAGAAGAAACTAGATTTGCCGGTCAGCAGATAATCATGTATCATTGTACTAGTTTTGCCTTTGATATTTTCATCATTGGAATAAAAAAGTATGCTACAATGGAAGGCAAGAATGTTATAGCAGAAAGGATCAAATATATGATTACATTAGGAATAGATACTGCAAATCAAACTTTGGCGATCGGTGTGGTGGAAGATAAACAAATTCTTGGGCAAATACAGACAAATATCAAACGCAACCACAGTGTGACGCTGATGCCTGCCATTGACCAATTGTTTGCAGATCTTCAAATGAGTCCCCAAAACATTGACCGAATCGCGGTTTCTGATGGTCCCGGTTCTTATACCGGACTTCGTATAGGTGTAACGACAGCGAAAACGATTGCTTATACACTAGATAAAGAGCTAATAGGAGTATCTAGCCTAAAAGCCATCGCGGCTAATTGTGTCGGGGTGAATAAAATGATTGTGCCCATGTTTGATGCTCGAAGAAAAAATGTCTATGCTGGGGCATACCGCTGGAAAGAAAATAGATTAGAAACTGTACTTGAAGATGTACATATTGCTGCTTCTGATTTGTTTGCACAACTACAAGAGCTGAATGAAGCTATTTATTTCGTTGGGAGTGATTGTCATAAATTCATCTCTGAAATAAAAGAAATGCTGCCTGATGCGATGATTAATACAGTTCCAGCATGGGATATCCCAAGTGGTGTGACTGTGGCTCAATTAGGTGCGTTGGATGAACCAGTTGCAGATAAACAAGCTTTTCTCCCTCGTTATTTAAAACGAGTAGAAGCTGAAGAGAAATGGTTAGAGACGCACACGCCTGGAGACGAAAGCTATGTTGAAAAAATTTAAAGCATATGCTAGAAGTCTTTTTCAAGATAAAATGATCTATACAGAAAAAACAATCGAACAAATCGATCGTCACTATATACTAAGAGAATTGACTACAGAAGATATCAAAGAGCTGTTGGATGTTGAACGAGAAGTCTATAATGGCGAGTTGCCATGGACAAAAAGTGCTTTTATGTCAGAGTTGAAGTCACCGCTCCCTCATCTATATTTAGGGATCTTTGATAGTGGAAGAATGATCGGTTTTGTCGGTTCAAGGGCGTTCGGTTTAGATTGTCATATCACGAATATTGCTGTTCGACCGGCATATCAGCGTAAACGAATCGGTTCGCTGCTTATTGACGAAATCGAGAACTTTGCTATAATGAATCGCTGTGAGACGATGTCGTTGGAAGTGCGCATGAGTAATCAGGATGCGCAAAGACTTTATCGGAAATTAGGGTTTCAAGCAACGACGATCAAAAAAAGATATTACACTGAAACAAAAGAAGATGCGTTGGATATGATAAAAATTTTAGAAAATGAGTGAGATTAGTTGATTTGCAGAAAAAAAGATTTTGATGAAGCATATTTGGCAGAATGCGTATGGGCAATTAGCGAAAATGCTTATCCATATGGCTCACCTTGGACGAAGATGCAGTTTTTGACAGATATCCAACAGCCCCACACGGATTATTTGCTTTTAGTTGAAGATAACCAGATCTGTGGTTTTGTCGGGTATTCGAAAGTAATGGATGAAGTCGAAATCACAAATATCGCTGTTGCAGTTTCAGAACAAGGAAAAGGCTATGCACGGCATTTGCTACATCTGCTGATTGCGGAACAAATAAAAGATTCGCTGCATGTTTTTTTAGAAGTACGTCTGTCTAATGAAGCAGCAAGAAAACTTTATGAATCAGAAAAGTTCCGTATATTAGGTAAACGGAAATCATATTATCGCAATCCGACAGAAGATGCGATCATTATGAGCAGAAAGTTAAAAACGGAGACGATAAAATGAATGAAGAATTGATTCTGGCAATTGAATCAAGTTGTGATGAAACGAGTGTAGCGGTCGTTAGAAATGGAACAGAGATCTTATCTAACATCGTTGCTTCCCAAATAAACAGTCATAAACGTTTTGGCGGAGTGGTGCCTGAAGTAGCTAGCCGCCATCATGTAGAACAAATAACCTTATGCTTGGAAGATGCACTGGTAGAAGCTGGTGTATCGGCAAAAGATTTATCGGCAGTCGCTGTCACTTATGGGCCTGGACTCGTCGGCTCTTTGTTGATTGGTATTTCTGCAGCTAAGGCTTTTGCTTGGGCACACCAATTGCCGCTGATTCCTGTGAACCATATGGCAGGTCATATTTATGCCGCACGTCTGGTCAAACCATTCCAGTTTCCATTGATGGCACTTCTTGTTAGCGGAGGACATACAGAATTAGTCTATATGCAAGAAGATGGATCATATGAAATCATTGGGGAGACAAGAGATGACGCAGCAGGAGAAGCTTATGACAAAGTTGGAAGAGTCTTAGGTCTTTCATATCCAAGCGGAAAAGAAATCGATCAGCTAGCTCATCAAGGAAAAGATAATTATCATTTTCCACGAGCGATGATCCATGAAGATAATTATGATTTCAGTTTTAGTGGATTAAAAAGTGCATTTATCAATTTGGTGCATAATGCACAACAGCGTGGAGAAGATCTAGACAAAAATGATTTAGCAGCTAGCTTTCAAGCAAGTGTGATCGATGTATTGATTACTAAAACACTTCGAGCGTGTCAAAATTATCCAGTCAAGCAACTGGTTGTAGCTGGAGGTGTAGCGGCCAATCAAGGATTGCGTGAAGGATTGCAAGCTGCTCTGTCAGCTAAACTCCCTGAAGTAGAATTAGTGATTCCACCTCTGAGACTTTGTGGAGATAATGCTGCAATGATTGGAGCAGCAGCACATGTGGAAATGCAAAAAAGAAATTTTGCCAGCTATCAGTTGAATGCTGATCCAAGCTTGGTTTTATCTGAATAAATGAAAGAGAGTGCGAAAAAGCTGCCTTGCATCAAGTTATAAGAACAGCAAAGAAAAAAACAGCTTCACATGTTTTTGATTTGGTTGAATTTATTACCGTAGATGCAAGCTTTTGAACACTATTTATTGTAATAAGGGTTGTGACAGATTTTTGTCACAACCCTATTTTTTTGTCTACTTTTAATAGTATGTGTTATTTAAATTTATATTAGAGTTTATTTTCAAAACGTTTTATGCTATTTTATATAATAAAAAATAGTTATTATATAAATTGTGTTCGTTTTTTTCCTGTGCTATGATTAATTCAATAAATCATAGGATTTATTCGTGTACATAGAAAGTCTGAATACAAAATGAAAAAAGAAAGTAGAGAGAATATGAAAAAAAAGAAAATAGCTGCCTCTCCGGTTCCTTTAGTTGCACTAGCTGATCAATCGATTACTGCCGAGAAATATCGAACGATCCGGTCCAACATCCAGTTTGCAGCGATTGATCGGGAATTGAATACATTGGTCATCACTTCTTCCGGCCCAGATGAAGGGAAATCTATTACTGCCGCTAATCTAGCAGTAGCTTTTGCAAATAGTGGAAAACAGGTCTTACTTGTAGATGCGGATTTGAGGAAACCAACTGTAGCATTGTCTTTTCAATTGCCACATAATGAAGGATTGAGTAATTTACTTAGTGAGCGTGAACGGATAGCGGACGATTACATAACTGAAACACATATAGAAAATCTTTGGGTCTTGCCCAGTGGTCCAAAGCCGCCGAATCCTTCGGAAGTTTTAGGGACGAAAAGAATGGAAGAGATAATAGAGGAACTGATACTTGACTTTGATCTGGTCATCTTTGATATGCCTCCGGTAGCAACTGTAACGGATGCTCAAATCCTTGCAGCAAAAACGGATGGAACGCTACTTGTTGTCAGAGAAAGAAAGACAAAGAAACAAGAGTTGTTAAAAGCGAAAGAACTGTTGCAGATTGCAAAAGCAAATATATTAGGTGTAGTTTACAATGGAACAAAAAAAGAGAGTGATCTCACTTATTATTACCAATCACTTGAATAGACGAAACAAAAATAAACAGCGACTCCGATAAATATCAGGATCGCTGTTTATTTTTGTCGCGTTATTCTCTCATAGCTGGAGTAGTAGCGGTCTTACAGAAAGTAAAATGCTTTTTGTGATAATCTAACAATCCTGAATCACGTAGTTGTTTGATTACTTGTCCAGCAGTTTCACGTGTCGTGCCGCTATTCACTGCTAATTCTTTTAAGGTAATTGGATAAGGAATGGTGATATGGCCGTCTTCTGTTGGTACGCCAAGTTCTTCTTTCAAAATGAATAGATTTTGTTTCACTCGGTCAAAAGCACTGGAGGTTAATCCAATTTGGATACGTAACTCATGTATTTCGACTACTTTAGAAATTTTTTGGATCATATAGATCAGTTGTTCAGGATTTTTTCGTGCTAATTTTTCATAGTAGGAAACAGGAAGATAGAAAGTTTCGATATCAGTCATCGCTTGAGCTGTATAAGTGTAGGTTTCTTCTCCAAACATTCCTGACATAGGAAAAAGGTTATTGGTAGTCACGTAATCATAATAATAATAGGTGGCACTTTCATCGTAACGTTCTAAACGAACAAGTCCTTTGGTCAAGATATATAACCGTTGTCTAGGGTCTCCATCATCAAAAAGGATTTGTCCTTTCTTATAGGAACGAAGAACAGTATGTTCCTTGATCTGTTGGAACTCTTCATCCGAGAAATGTTCAAAATCAGGTTGATATCTGAGTTTTGAAAAGTGAAAATCGATTTTATTAACACGCATTAAAAAGTCCTCTCCTTATTGTTCACTATATTTATTGTTACTTTTTTTAAAGAATTTGTAAAGTTTTAACATATCTGGATTAAACATAAGTTTTAATACTTTACAAATTTAATTTGTTATTATGTAAAAAATATACATTCACATTGAATAATTTATTTTGAAGATAAGTATTTGTGTATAAAAAACAATAATAATACATATAGCAAACGCTAACAATGTTAGTATAGTTTATTTTTTCAATTTATTCAAAAAAATTTTTTAGATGAATAAATATTTTTTTGGAAGTGTATACAGAATAAAAAATGAATAAATTACGCTTAAAATTAGAAAAACGTTTAATTATTTAATTATCGAATATTAATGTGAGGGATGTCTCATTTTGAATGAGACAAAATTATGAAAGTGATTACAAAAGGAGGCTATCCTATACATGTAATCAAAAAGAAGGAGGCAACACAACATGGATAAACCTATTCACGTTTTCTCTGAAATAGGGAAATTAAAGACAGTTTTACTGAAACGGCCTGGACAAGAAGTGGAAAATTTGACACCAGATATCATGGATCGTCTGTTGTTTGATGATATTCCATATCTTCCGATTGCTCAAGAAGAACATGACAACTTTGCAAAGACCTTGCAAAACGAAGGCGTCGAAACTCTTTACTTGGAAAAATTAGCAGCAGAAGCGATTGACGCAGGCAACGTCAAAGAACAATTCTTGAATAAAATGTTGGATGAATCTCATATCGTATCGAATGCAGTAAGAGATGGTCTTCATGAGTTCCTTCTATCAATGGAAACACAAGAAATGGTAGATAAAATCATGGCTGGGGTACGTACAAAAGATATCGAGGTACGTTCTAGCAGCTTGTATGATCTTTCAGCAGACGACGACTATCCATTTTACATGGACCCAATGCCAAACTTGTACTTTACACGCGATCCTTCCGCATCAATGGGAAATGGGATGACCGTCAATAAGATGACTTTTGAAGCACGTCGTCGTGAATCGATGTTTACAGAATATATTTTGAAACATCATCCAAGATTTGCCAATAAAGGGATCGAAGTATGGTTGGATCGTGAAAATCCAGATCATATCGAAGGTGGAGACGAATTAATCTTAAGCGATAAAGTAGTAGCAGTTGGGATTTCTCAACGAACAAATGCAAAAGCTTTAGAAAAATTAGCACGCCATCTATTCGCAAAAAATTCAGGATTTGAAAAAGTATTAGCAATCAAAATCCCGAACAACCGTGCAATGATGCATTTAGACACCGTATTCACAATGGTAGACCATGACAAATTCACTATCCATCCAGCAATCCAAAGTAAAGACGGTAAGATGGATGTCTTTACGATCGAACCAGATGGTGAGGATATCAAGATCACTCATTCAGATAACTTACACGAAACGATGAAAGCTGCTCTTGGATTAGATGATCTTGTATTGATTCCAACTGGTAATGGGGATGAGATCGTTGCCCCTAGAGAACAATGGAATGACGGATCCAATACATTGGCAATCGCTCCAGGTGTCGTAGTCACTTACAATCGGAATTACGTATCGAACGAATTGCTTCGTAGCTATGGTATCAAAGTGTTGGAAATCAATTCAAGTGAATTGTCACGAGGTCGTGGCGGTCCACGTTGCATGAGTCAACCACTTGTCCGTGAAGACTTGAAGTAGTTTATAACCTGACGGCAGTCTTACTGTCAGCTGACGTCAGGATTTCCTCTTTAATCTTAAATAAAAACAATCTAAAGGAGAATGTTTAATATGAAAGAATCAGTATTTCAAGGAAGAAGTTTATTAGCAGAAAAAGATTTTACAAAAGAAGAGTTACAATATTTGATCGATTTTTCAGAACACTTGAAAGACTTGAAAAAACGTGGGATCCCACATCACTATCTAGAAGGAAAAAATATCGCACTTTTATTTGAAAAAACATCTACACGTACTCGTTCTGCATTTACCACTGCAGCAATCGATCTAGGCGCACATCCTGAATACCTAGGTGCGAATGACATCCAATTAGGTAAAAAAGAATCAACAGAAGATACAGCTAAAGTGTTAGGTCGTATGTTTGACGGAATCGAATTCCGTGGATTCAGTCAAAAAATGGTAGAGGAACTAGCAGAATTCTCTGGCGTTCCAGTTTGGAATGGCTTGACTGACGAATGGCATCCAACACAAATGATCGCTGACTTTTTAACTATCCAGGAAAACTTTGGAACTGTAGAAGGTATCACTGTTGCATACTGTGGAGATGGTCGAAACAATATGGCTAACTCTTTATTAGTAACAGGTGCAATTTTGGGAGCAAACATGCGTATCGTTGCACCAAAAGAATTACAACCTGAAGAAGAAATCGTCAAAATGGCAGAAGGTTTTGCTGAAAAATCAGGGGCACAATTGATGATTACCGACGATGTTGATAAAGGTGTAGACGGAGCAGACGTGCTTTATTCTGATGTATGGGTATCAATGGGTGAAGAAGATAAATTTGAAGAACGGATCAAATTGTTGAAACCTTACCAAATCAATATGGAAATGGTAGAAAAAACACACAATACAGATCGTTTGATCTTCTTGCACTGCTTACCAGCTTTCCATGATACAAACACTGTTTACGGTGAACAAATGAAAGAACGCTTTGGCATCACTGAAATGGAAGTAACAGATGAAGTCTTCCGTAGCAAATATGCTCGTCAATTTGACCAAGCAGAAAATCGTATGCATTCAATCAAAGCGATCATGGCAGCAACATTAGGTAACTTGTTTATCCCTCGCGTTTAAGCATAACCACATTCATCTCACGAAAAAACGAGTCAGCATTGAGGGAAAATCACAAAACGCTGGCTCGTTTTGTTATCTAGAAAATTCAGGAGAACTGAAGAAAGGACGAATGAAATGGCCAAACGAAAAGTAGTTGTCGCTTTAGGAGGCAATGCCATCTTGTCTACGGATGCAAGTGCAAAAGCCCAACAAGAAGCGTTAATGGAAACAGCAAAGTATTTAGTGAAATTTATCGAACAAGGAGATGAATTAATCATCTCTCACGGAAATGGTCCGCAAGTCGGCAACCTATTGATTCAGCAGCAAGCTGCTGATTCTGAGAAAACACCAGCAATGCCTTTAGATACATGTGTCGCAATGACGGAAGGGTCAATCGGCTACTGGCTCCAAAACGCGATGGGTGAAGTACTGAAGGAAAAAGGAATCGATAAAGATGTAGTTTCTTTAGTCACTCAAGTCATTGTGGATGAAAATGATCCTTCCTTCAAAAATCCAAGTAAACCAGTCGGCCCATTCTACACGGAAGAAGAAGCGAAAGAACAAATGAATGCTGATTCTACTGTGACATTCAAAGAAGACGCTGGACGTGGATGGAGAAAAGTAGTCGCTTCCCCTAAACCAATCTCGATTAAAGAAGCACGTGTCATCGAAACGCTAGTCGAACAAGGAGTTATCACGGTGTCTGTCGGCGGTGGCGGGATTCCTGTTGTAGAAACAGCGACCGGATTAGAAGGGCGAGAAGCCGTGATCGATAAAGATTTTGCTTCAGAAAAATTAGCCGAAATCATCGATGCGGATTTGCTGATCGTATTGACAGGTGTAGACAATGTGTATGTCAATTACCAAAAACCGGATCAAAAGAAACTAGAAACTGTTACTGTTTCAGAAATGAAACAATACATTGATGAAAAACAGTTCGCTCCAGGAAGCATGCTTCCGAAAGTAGAAGCAGCTATTGCATTTGTTGAAGCAAAACCGAACGCTAAGGCAATCATCACTTCTTTAGAAAACATTGAAAATCTTTTAGCTTCTGAAGAAGGAACGATTATCGTAGCTGATTAATTTGTTAAGTCTTTCGTATTTACGAAATGATTTATAACTATCCAGGTGGTATTTCTTCTCCTTTAGGCCATCTGGATTGTTTTTTTATTAGAAACGACTAGCCTTTCGTTTTTTTTTCTGATATAATTCAAGAAAGTTTAATAAGATTAAGATTTGTTGAACAAGAGAGTACTTGTATCATTCTTGGCTAGCGAATTCGGAAGTGGTGGAAGCCGAATGAAGGAGATACAACGAAGCGCACTTGGAGAATTCTGTTTTAAACAGACGGTCGTCTACCGATATCAGATGGAGCTGGTCCTTTTTTAGGACAATTGGAGTGGTACCGCGGGAAATCTCGTCTCTAATGATGGCATACTAAGTATGTCGTCATTAGAGATTTTTTTTGTTGAACAAATAAGAGAGTATTTTAGGAGGAATAAAGATGAATAATAAAGATCTTGTCGCAAAAGCCGTCTATGACGTTGTCAAAGACGATTTGACACTTGAACAAGTCGAACAATTACTAGAAAATCCAAAATCAGCCGAACACGGGGATGTGGCATTTCCAGCCTTTTCATTAGCAAAAGTTTACCGAAAAGCGCCACAGCAAATCGCTGCAGATTTAGCAGAAAAAATCGACTCTGCCAACTTTGAAAAAATCGAAGTGGTTGGACCTTACTTGAACTTTTTCATGAATAAAGAACTTATCAGCAAAAAAGTTTTGCAAACAGTAGTGAAAGAAAAAGAACATTATGGGGACAGCAATATCGGGAATCAAGGAACCGTACCGATCGATATGTCTTCTCCAAATATTGCAAAACCAATCTCAATGGGACATTTACGTTCGACAGTTATCGGTAATTCGATTGGCTTCATTATGGAAAAAATCGGATACCAGCCAATCCGCATCAATCATTTAGGTGACTGGGGCACGCAATTCGGAAAACTGATTGTTGCTTACAAAAAATGGGGTTCAGAAGAAGCGGTCAAAGCAGAGCCAATCAATGAACTGCTTCGTTTGTATGTCCAATTCCATGAAGTAGCTGAAACAGAACCAGAATTAAATGAAGAAGCTCGTGCTTGGTTCAAACGTCTAGAAGAAGGCGATGAAGAAGCTATCCAATTGTGGCAATGGTTCCGTGATGAATCGATGAAAGAATTCAACAAAATCTATGATCTACTGGAAGTACAGTTTGATTCATTGAACGGTGAAGCTTTCTATAATGACAAAATGGATGAAATCGTCGAACTTTTAGAAGAAAAACATTTGCTGAACGAAGATAAAGGTGCGGAGATCGTTGACCTTTCTGCTTACGATTTGAATCCAGCATTAATCAAGAAATCAGATGGCGCGACACTATACATCACACGTGACTTAGCTGCCGCATTGTATCGTAAACGTACCTATGACTTCAAACAATCTCTATATGTAGTAGGGAATGAACAAAGTTATCATTTCAAACAATTGAAAGCTGTCTTGAAGGAAATGGGCTTTGACTGGTCTGACGATATGCACCATATCCCATTTGGTTTGATCACACAAGGTGGTAAAAAATTATCAACTCGTAAAGGAAAAATCGTCTTACTAGAAGAAGTATTGAATGAAGCAATCCAATCTGCTAAAGAACAGATCAGCGAGAAAAACCCTGATTTAGAAAACAAAGATGTTGTAGCTAAACAAGTAGGGGTTGGGGCAGTCATCTTCCATGATTTGAAAAACGATCGTCTCAATACATTTGACTTCAACTTGGAAGAAGTGGTTCGTTTTGAAGGAGAAACTGGACCTTATGTGCAATATACACATGCTCGTGCAGTCAGTCTGTTGGAAAAAGCAGGATTCGTCCCTTCAGAAACAGCAGACTATGCGTTGAATGACGATATCAGCTGGGAAGTAGTCAAATTGGTTCAAAAATATCCTGAAACAGTCTTATCCGCTGGGGAAAAATATGAACCTTCAGTGATTGCGAAACATGTAATCAAATTAGCACAGGCATTCAACAAATACTATGCTCATACGAAGATTTTAGCTGACGATGAACAAAAAGAAGCACGCTTAGCTTTAGTGTATGCAGTGACTGTATTATTGAAAGAAGATCTTCGTTTGCTAGGACTTCATGCACCAGATAAGATGTAAGAAAAAAAGAATGTGAAATCAGTGTTCAGCTCCGAGTCACAAGGAACAATTTCAAAAAACAGCTTCTCATGTTTGTTGGACATTGTGACTTGTGACCGAGGAGTTGGCAGGAGAACACCGTTTATTCGCAAATAAGGGCTGTGACAATATTTTTGTCACAGCTTTTATTTTGTATAAAAGTCATTCTGGATTCTTGTCAGCGTACAAAATGTACTCTGTTAACTCCTTCAAGTTATTTACGCAAAGATCAGCACCAGCTTGTTGGAACCTAAGTGCAACAGACTGTTTTAAGCGATCTTTTTCCTCCGTCTCTATTTGTTGGTATGCATCATAAGAAAGTCCCATCAGCGAACTACCTTCAATCACACCTACTGTAAACACCCCTGCATTTTTCCCTTCTTGGATATCTGAGACCGTATCTCCGACTTTGATTACTTCATCAACCGACTTGTTTTTGAAATATTGTATGTTTTTATGAATCATATAAGGAAATGGTCGTCCATATCCTTCGACGTCTTCAGAAGTTGCCATGAAGTCTGGTGAATACCCTTCTTTTTTTGCGGTTTCTGCTACGATTGCCATCATAGGAGCAGTAAATCCAGTCGTGGAACCAATATTGATTCCAGCGCTTCTTAACCGTTCGATCGTTTCCAATGTGTCGGGTTTCAAGGTAGAATGCTGGGCCAAATCTTTAAACAGATAATGTTCAAATTGCTGATACAATTCCTCCACCTCTTTTTCCTGAGGTAGTTGTCCGTGAATCGCTATCCATTGTTCTTTGACAGAAGGGAGGGAAAGAAGCTGTTGGATATGATCCCATTTTAATTTTCCCATCGGTTCGCGGATCTCTTTGTCAGTCAGTTGGATCCCTTTTTCTAGAAAAGCATTTCTAAAAGCATGGACAGGAGCCATACAGCCAAAGTCCACAGTTGTTCCTGCCCAATCAAAAATTACAGTTTTAATCATTAATGTTCTCCTTATAGTCTTTGATAATTGCTGTTAGTTCTAAAATGTCTTCTGGATAAATCTCGCCAATATTACCGATACGAAAACAATCATGATCGCTGATTTTCCCAGGATAGATCACAAATCCGTTTTGTTTTAAATGCTGGTAGAAATGATTGAAATCAAATCGCCAGTCTTTAGGGTAAAGAAAAGAGGTAATGAATGGCCCCTGATACTCTTGGATGAAAGGCTGGAACCCCATCTCTGTTATTTTTTGTCGTAGCACATGATTATTGGCGAGATAACGTGAATATCGAGTTTCGATCCCTCCTTCTAGCTCTAGTTCCTTCAATGCCTGTTGAAAAGCCAAAACCGTATGAGTAGGGGAAGTGAAACGCCATTTGCCATTCTCGTTTTCCATCACGCGGTACTGGTCATACAGATCAAGTGACAAACTTCGACTGATATTTTTTCGCTTTTCTAGTTCCGCTTTATTAGCAAATACAAAAGAAAAACCCGGAACACCTTGAATACATTTGTTTGAGCTGGAAATCAAAAAATCGATCCCTAGTTCCGCTACATGAATCGGTATCCCACCAAAGCTGGACATCGCATCCACTATAAACAAAAGATCTTTTTCCTGTGTGACAGCAGCAATTTCTTCCAAATCATTCAAAATACCGGAAGTAGTCTCGCTATGGACCATTGCAAGTGCGGAGATAGACGGATTCTATTCAATCAACTGTGTAATCATATGTGCTTGGGGGATTTGGTGTTCAGGTACTTCATAAACTGCATAGTTTAGTTGCAGACATTTGCACATGGCAATCATTCGTTGACCGTATGCGCCATTTGAACAAATCAGCAAAGTATCTTCTGGTCTGATCACAGAACTTAAAACAGATTCTACCCCAAAGGAGCCGCTACCTTGCATCAAGACCGTTGTGTATAGTTCTTCCGGTACTTGAGCAAGTTGCAGCAATTTTTTTCTTATCCATTGTGTCATCTCTTTGTATTCTTGATCCCAGGTACAATGATCGGTCAGCATAGATTTTTTCACTGTTTCAGAAGTCGTTAATGGTCCAGGCGTTAATAATTTATACATGCGATTTCCTTTCATTTCTTTTTTATTGACATACACAAAGAGCAAGACTCTGCTCTTGCTAACATCCAATATAAATGATGAGTATTGTGATTTAATCAAAGTTATGAAAAGTTTAAATAAAAACTGATGTATTTTTGTAAAGAGTGTAAAGGTTTATTTAACAAGGAAAATATTGAAAATAAAAAAACACGCATTCCTTATTAGGAATACGTGCTCTGATTAAAAAAGTGATACTTCAGTCGGATGGTGAAGAAATTCTTCTACTTGTTTTGCATCATCCTCATTTTCTGAGATGATCATAATCGTATCAAATCCAGCGATCGTACTGACGATAGGAGGAGGCTTGATCTCATCTAAAACAGATGCAAATAAATGAGCATTGTCTGGCAAGGTATTAACGATTGTCAAAAAGTGGACTCGTTCGACTTTCAACACAATGTCTTCGATCATTTGAATCAGCCGATCCTCTTCTTCAGTCCTAGTATCAGGAGTACCTTTTTCGCGAAACAACACAAAACGGGAAATACCGTTTTCATCAGGCGCCTTCACGATTTTCAGATCACGGATATCTCGAGAAATCGTTGCTTGCGTTGCGGTAACGCCATAATGCCCAAGTTTGTTTAATAGTTCTTCTTGCGTACGGATCGGGAATTCTTCAATGACTTGTTTAATCAGCAAATGTCTTTGAGCTTTGCGCATTTTCTTTCTCCTTTACGAAAGATTTCACATGTATCATAACAAAAAAAAGAAGGATTGCCCAATAATATTCGTCTTTTACACCTAAAATTATTTTATGGAAAAAAGAGAATAAAGAAACAAAGAGAAATCTACTGTTTTTCTTGAATTCTTTTTGTCTTTCAGGTAAACTATTGAATGTTGAGCAGAAAAGTACATTTGCTCTTGCGATACGGATCTTTTGTCTGTATAATAGCTGAGGGTGCTTTATGCATCAGCAAATCCACATTCTTATTGGATTGTCGGTAGGTGCTTGAAAAAGTTTGCCGGCAAGGTAGAAGATAAGAAGAGGGAAAATAAAACCAAATCGGAGGAAACAAACATGGCAGTAATTTCTATGAAACAATTACTAGAAGCCGGCGTACACTTTGGTCACCAAACTCGTCGCTGGAACCCAAAAATGAAGAAATATATCTTCACAGAAAGAAACGGAATCTACATTATTGACTTACAAAAAACAGTTAAATTAGTAGATGCAGCTTATGATTACATGAAGAGCGTTGCTGAAGAAGGCGGCGTAGCATTATTCGTAGGTACAAAAAAACAAGCACAAGAAGCAATCAAAGAAGAAGCAACTCGTGCAGGACAATACTTCGTTAACCATCGTTGGTTAGGCGGAACATTGACAAACTGGGATACTATCCAAAAACGTATCAGCCGTTTGAAACAAATCAATGCAATGGAAGAAGATGGAACTTTTGAAGTTCTACCTAAAAAAGAAGTTGCTGGTTTGAACAAAGAACGCGAACGTCTTGAAAAATTCTTAGGCGGTATCGCTGATATGCCAAGAATCCCAGATGTAATGTACATCGTTGACCCACGTAAAGAACGTATTGCTGTTCAAGAAGCACACAAATTAAATATCCCAATCGTAGCTATGGTTGATACAAACTGCGATCCAGATGAAATCGACGTAGTAATCCCTTCAAACGACGACGCAATTCGTGCCGTTAAATTGATTACTTCAAAAATGGCTGATGCTTTCATCGAAGGAAACCAAGGTGAAGATCAAGTAGTTGAAGAAGATTTCACAGAAGAAAACACAGCAACATCAATCGAAGAAATCGTAGATGTTGTTGAAGGCGACAATTCTTCAGCAGAATAATTTTGAATGATGGAGCTGTTTCAAAGGCTGGGCGACAAGCCTCACTCTCCTTTGAAGCAGCTTTTTTTAAAAAGAACACACAGGAGGAGTTAAACATGGCAGACGTTACAGCTAAAATGGTAAAAGAACTACGCGAAATGACTGGCGTAGGAATGATGGATGCGAAAAAAGCATTAGTTGAAGTAGAAGGCGATATGGAAAAAGCAGTTGATCTTTTACGTGAAAAAGGAATGGCAAAGGCTGCAAAGAAAAATGACCGCATTGCCGCTGAAGGATTAGCTTCAGTTGCTGTGAAAGGTAACACTGCAGCAATCGTTGAAGTAAACTCAGAAACAGACTTTGTATCTAAAAATGAAATGTTCCAAGACTTAGTAAAAGAAATCGCAGAACTTGTTGCTGAAAACAAACCAGCAGACATGGAAGCTGCAATGAAAATCAAAACAGATAAAGGAACGATTGAATCTGACTTGATCGAAGCAACTCAAGTTATCGGAGAAAAAATCAGCTTCCGTCGCTTTGAAGTTGTAGAAAAAGACGACAATGCTGCATTTGGCGGATACTTGCATATGGGCGGACGTATTGCTGTATTGACTGTTCTAGACGGAACAACAGATGAAACAGTTGCAAGAGACGTAGCTATGCACGTAGCAGCTATCAATCCTCGCTATGTAAACGAATCACAAATTCCAGAAGCTGAATTAGAACATGAAAAAACTGTTCTTACAGAACAAGCATTGAACGAAGGCAAACCAGCGAATATCGTTGAAAAAATGGTAGAAGGACGCTTGAAGAAATTCAAAGCAGAAATCGCTTTGGTTGACCAACCATTCGTTAAAGATCCTGATATGACTGTTGAAAAATACGTTGCTTCAAAAGGCGCAACTGTTAAAACATTCGTACGTTTCGAAGTTGGCGAAGGTATCGAAAAACGCGAAGATAACTTTGTAGAAGAAGTTATGAGCCAAGTGAAAAAATAATTCTGTTGAATGACAGACGGGAACGCACGCTTTGTGCGCTCCCTTTTTTTAAGCAAAACAAGAAAAAACCAGGCTTAGCGTGTCGAAATCATCTAAGTATGGTAAAATGGCAATAGAAAATATTGGAGGAATGAACATGGTCACACCGAAATATCAGCGTGTAGTCTTAAAATTGAGTGGAGAAGCTTTAGCTGGGGATGCAGGATTTGGAATCAAACCACCAGTAATCAAAGAAATCATCCAAGAAATCAAAGAAGTTCATGAACTGGGCGTTGAAATGGCAATCGTTGTGGGCGGCGGAAATATCTGGCGCGGACAAATCGGAGCACAAATGGGCATGGAACGCGCTCAAGCTGATTACATGGGTATGTTAGCTACAGTTATGAATGCCTTAGCTTTACAGGATACGTTGGAAAACGTGGGTGTACCGACACGCGTGCAAACTTCGATTGAAATGCGTCAAATCGCAGAGCCATACATTCGCCGTAAAGCAGAACGTCATTTAGAAAAAGGACGGATTGTTATTTTTGCGGGCGGTACCGGCAACCCGTACTTCTCGACAGATACAACAGCAGCATTACGCGCAGCAGAAATCGGCGCAGATGTTATCCTGATGGCTAAAAACAATGTAGACGGTGTTTATTCTGCTGATCCGAAAGTAGATGCAAATGCAGTAAAATTTGAAGAACTGACTCATCTGGAAGTTATTGCTAAAGGACTACAAGTCATGGATTCAACTGCAAGTTCACTAAGCATGGATAATGACATTCCATTGCTTGTCTTCAATTTAAATGAACACGGAAATATTCGCCGGGCAATCTTAGGCGAAAATATCGGAACGACTGTAAGGGGGAAATAAAAATGGCAGATGCAATTATGACAGAAGCAAAAGAAAAAATGAAAAAAGCAGCACAAAATCTTCAACGTGAACTTGGGCAAATCCGCGCAGGCCGCGCGAATGCTAGCCTTTTGGATCGAATCACTGTGAATTACTACGGTGCACCAACTCCATTGAACCAAATGGCGTCAATCCAAATCCCAGAAGCACGTGTTTTAATGATCACGCCTTTTGATAAGAGCATTCTTCAAGATGTTGAAAAAGCTATTATGGCAAGTGATATCGGAATCAGTCCTACCAATGATGGAAATGTTATTCGTTTGGTTATCCCGCAACTGACAGAAGAACGCAGAAAAGAATTAGCTAAAGATGTGAAAAAAGAAGCAGAAAATGCAAAAATCGCGATTCGTAACATCCGTCGTGATGCGATCGATGAATATAAGAAACAACAAAAAAATGGTGACATTACCGAAGATGATTTGCGCGGACTAGAAAAAGACGTACAAACATTGACAGATAACAGCATTAAAGAAGTAGATAAGATCGCTGCTGATAAAGAAAAAGAATTATTGGAAGTTTAATAAAACCATAAAAACAGAGGGGCGGATCATTCCGCTTCCTCTGTTTTTATTTATGTTTCTTTTATTTAAAGATTAAAAAAAGAAAAAATTATTCAGTTTTTAAATAAAAAAACAATGATTTCATAGGAAAAACGTTTAGATATTGCTATAATACTTAAGATAGTGGGAATCTTTTAAGTATAGGAGGAAAAAGAATGTTACGTTTTTTTCCGCAAAAAAACAAATATATTCAAGAAAAAAGCGAATTTCAATTTAATGCCGATGGACCAATTCCTCAACACGTTGCCATCATCATGGACGGCAATGGTCGTTGGGCGCAAAACCGGCGTTTGCCGAGAGTCGCTGGCCATAAAGAAGGTATGGAAACAGTAAAGAAAGTCACAAAGAAAGCATCAAGGCTTGGAGTGAAAGTATTGACGCTTTATGCTTTTTCGACTGAAAACTGGAAGCGTCCAAAAGATGAAGTAAGTTTTCTCATGCAACTACCTGTCGACTTTTTTGATACGTTCGTACCAGAATTGATCAAAGAAAACGTCAAAGTCCATGTCATGGGGTATGAGAACGTGTTACCAGAACATACGCAAGACGCTGTAAAACGTGCAATTGAGCAAACAAAAGACAATACCGGAATGGTGTTAAACTTTGCTTTGAATTACGGAAGCAGAGCAGAAATCGTCACTGCAGTCCAAAACATTGCTGAAGAAGCAGCAAAGGGAGAAATACAGGCAGAAGAAATCGATGATGAATTGATTGCCAACCATCTAATGACAGGTTTCTTGCCCAAAGAATTACAAGATCCTGAGTTGATGATCCGTACAAGCGGAGAAGAGCGGATCAGTAATTTTCTGTTATGGCAGATTGCATATAGTGAATTGTATTTTACAAAAGCACTTTGGCCTGATTTTGACGGTGCACATCTTGAAGAAGCAATTGCCTCTTATCAAAATCGAGATCGTCGATTCGGCGGTGTAAAAAAAACAGAAAATGAGAAAGGGGATCAGTCATGAAACAACGTGTAATCACAGCAGCCGTGGCGCTTGTCTTGTTTATTCCGATTATATGGATTGGGGGAATAGCGGTTGAGCTTACCGCAGCAGTCTTAGCTGTGGTAGGAGTTTATGAGCTTTTCCGAATGAAAGGATTGACTCTCCTAAGTTTTGAAGGAGTTTTATCCGCTATTGGTGCAGTGCTCCTTGTCTTGCCAAAAGAAAGATGGTTCTTCTTTCTCCCAGAGAACGTCAGTACATTTATGCTATTTTATCTTATCGTTATGATCCTGTTGGGGACGTCAGTTATTTCTAAAAATACGTATACGATTGATGAAGCAGGTTTCCCAGTGCTTGTCAGTTTGTATGTAGGAATAGGCTTCCAGAATTTCGTCAATGCACGAACAGAAAGTTTAGCTGTTTTGATTTTTGGTCTGTTTATCGTTTGGGCAACTGATATTGGTGCTTATATGGTTGGACGTCGTTATGGACAACACAAGTTAAGTCCGGATATTTCACCGAACAAAACGATTGAAGGCGCGCTAGGCGGGATTGGAAGTGCTGTTGTAGTCGCATTTCTTTATCTATTGTTGTATCCAGCAAAAGAACTATTCAATCATGGTATGTTTGTCATGCTTCTGATGACGATTATTTTTTCGGCAGTCGGACAATTTGGCGATTTGGTCGAATCAGCAATCAAACGCCATTATGATGTGAAAGACTCAGGAAAAATCTTACCGGGCCACGGAGGAATCTTAGACCGTTTCGATAGCTTGCTGTTTGTATTCCCTATCATGCATTTATTTGGCATTATTTAGTAAGTATACCTGCGTTTCTTTGTGATTTTCATAAAAGACGCAGGTTTTTGTTTCTCATTTTATTGATACTATTGGTGTCTTAGGTATACTATGGTAAAATTATAGTGTTTTAACGTTGTTTAAAAAAACACACAAAAAACAAGTAAAGGAGAAAAAAGCTATGAAAACGATACTAACATTTATCATTGTTTTTGGTATATTAGTGATTGTTCATGAGTTTGGTCATTTCTTCTTTGCGAAACGATCAGGAATCCTCGTTCGCGAATTTGCTATCGGTATGGGTCCGAAGATTTATGGGCATCAAGCAAAAGACGGGACAACATATACGCTTCGCCTATTACCTATTGGCGGTTATGTTCGAATGGCAGGCAATGGGGATGATGAAACAGAAATGGCACCAGGTATGCCTCTTTCTCTTTTACTAAATTCTGACGGCATCGTAGAGAAGATAAATTTAAGTAAGAAAATCCAATTGACAAATGCTATCCCAATGGAATTGAGCCGTTATGATTTAGAAGATGAGCTGACTATCACTGGTTATGTGAATGGGGATGAAACAGAAGTAGTGACCTATCCTGTTGATCACGATGCGACGATTATTGAAACCGACGGAACAGAAATCAGAATTGCACCAAAAGATGTACAGTTCCAATCGGCTAAACTGTGGCAGCGTATGCTGACCAATTTTGCCGGTCCGATGAATAACTTTATCTTGGCAATCGTGTTATTCATTATTCTTGCATTCATGCAAGGCGGTGTTCAAGTGACAAATACTAATCGTGTAGGAGAGATTATCCCTAATGGTGCTGCGGCAGAAGCAGGCTTAAAAGAAAATGATAAGGTAGTTAGTGTGGACGGTAAAGAAATCCACTCTTGGAACGATTTGACAACAGTCATCACGAAAAATCCAGGTAAAACATTAGATTTTGAGATCGAACGAGAAGGTAAGATGCAATCTGTCGACGTGACACCGAAATCTGTAGAGTCAAATGGCGAAAAAGTTGGCCAACTTGGCATACAAGCCCCAATGAATACAGGTTTTATGGATAAGATCATCGGCGGAACACGTCAAGCTTTTAGCGGTTCATTGGAAATTTTCAAAGCCTTAGGATCACTGTTTACAGGTTTTAGTTTAGATAAATTAGGCGGACCTGTTATGATGTACCAATTGTCTTCAGAAGCAGCAAACCAAGGTGTAACAACTGTTATTGGTTTGATGGCGCTTCTTTCAATGAACCTTGGAATCGTCAATTTGCTTCCGATCCCTGCCTTAGATGGTGGAAAATTAGTCTTGAATATTTTTGAAGGGATTCGTGGGAAACCATTAAGTCAAGAAAAAGAAGGAATATTGACATTAGCTGGCTTTGGATTTTTGATGTTGTTGATGGTGCTAGTTACATGGAACGATATTCAACGATTCTTTTTCTAGAAAAAGTTGACAAATAGGGTATAATAACAAACGATAACTATTTTGAGGAAATAAAGGAGTATATAGAATGAGACAATCAAAAATGTTGATTCCAACATTACGTGAAGTTCCAAATGATGCAGAAGTATTAAGTCATCAAATCTTGCTAAGAGCTGGATATATCCGCCAAGTATCAGCGGGTATCTATTCTTATCTGCCATTAGCAAATCGTGTATTAGAAAAGCTGAAACGTATCATGCGGGAAGAATTTGAAAAAATCGGTGCGGTAGAGATGCTGATGCCTGCTATCTTGCCAGCAGAGCTTTGGGAAGAGTCAGGACGTTATGAAACATATGGCCCAAACTTGTATCGTTTCAAGGACCGTAATGATCGAAAAATGATTCTTGGACCAACTCACGAAGAAACTTTCACTGATTTGATGCGTAATGAAATCAATTCGTATAAGAAATTACCTTTGAATCTTTATCAAATCCAACCTAAGTATCGTGACGAAAAACGTCCTCGCTTTGGTTTGCTTCGCGGACGTGAGTTTATCATGAAAGATGCGTATTCTTTCCATGCAACG
Source organism: Enterococcus sp. NBRC 3427 (assembly GCF_007996925.1). Classification (NCBI taxonomy): domain Bacteria; kingdom Bacillati; phylum Bacillota; class Bacilli; order Lactobacillales; family Enterococcaceae; genus Enterococcus; species Enterococcus sp. NBRC 3427. The sequence goes on from NZ_BJLL01000010.1 coordinate 51,812, forward strand.
GAAGAAAGTTTAGACGAAACATATAAAGATTATGAAAAAGCCTATACCGAAGTTTTCAAGCGTTGCGGTTTGGAATTTCGTTCAATCATCGGAGACGGTGGCGCAATGGGTGGGAAAGACTCAAAGGAATTCATGGCAATCTCAGAGATCGGGGAGGATACGATCTGTTATTCGACTGAAAGTGACTATGCTGCAAACTTGGAGATGGCTACAAGCTACTATGTATCAAAAAAATCACATGAAACACAGCTTGAATTAGAGAAAGTAGCTACACCTAACGTAAAATCAATTGATGAAGTAGCAGATTTCTTTTCTGTTGAACCTCAAAAAATCATCAAGTCTGTATTGTTCATTGCGGATGAACAACCTGTCCTTGTTTTGGTACGCGGAGACCATGAAGTCAATGACGTAAAACTGAAAAACTATCTATCTGCTGACTTTTTAGAAGAAGCGACGGAAGAAGAAGCACAAAAATATCTAGGTGCTGAGTTTGGTTCTGTCGGACCAATCGGTGTTTCAGATGACGTAAAAGTATATGCAGACCGTTATGTCCAAGATTTAGCGAATGCCATTACTGGAGCGAACGAAACAGGATTCCACTATAAAAATGTGAATCCAGAACGCGATTTCACTGTGCTTTCTTATGAAGATCTTCGTTTTGTACAAGAAGGAGATCCTTCACCAGACAACAACGGTGTTCTTGCCTTTACTCGAGGAATCGAAATCGGACATATCTTCAAAATTGGCACTCGTTACAGTGAATCTATGGGAGCAACCGTTCTAGACGAAAACGGACGGGAAAAATTTGTGATTATGGGCTGTTATGGTATCGGTGTGAGCCGGTTATTATCAGCAATCGTAGAACAACATTCAGATGAACAAGGAATCAATTGGCCAAAAGGAATTGCGCCATTTGATCTGCATATCGTCCAAATGAATCTAAAAGACGAATACCAAACAAACTTGACGAATGAACTAGAAGAAGCGATGACAAAAGCTGGTTATGAAGTACTGGTTGATGACAGAAATGAACGCGCAGGAGTGAAATTCGCAGATTCTGATTTGATTGGCTGTCCAATCAGAATTACTGTCGGTAAAAAAGCAGTGGATGGAATCGTAGAAGTGAAAATCAAGAAAACTGGCGAAATGGTTGAAGTACGTAAAGAAGAATTGGCGAATACTTTACCAATCCTCTTGAACCAAGGCGAATAATAAGCGTTAAAACACAGAAAAGTAAAACAGCTGAATCAGCTGTTTTTGACAACCTGATGTTTCGCTTTTAAAATTGGAACTGTGATGTGAATCACAGTTCCAATTTTTTAATGTAAAACTCAGAAAAAACGAGTATACTAAAAGGTACTGAAAAAGAAGAGGATACGATGTAATCAATTGCATAGTTTCTCATCAGAAAGGGCGTATATTTTTGTCAGAAAAACGAGATTTATTTGAAAAACTGTTGGAACAAATCCAACTAGAGGAAGCAGAAAAAAATCATCCACTGCTTACTGCTGGTGAAATGGATAGTGTAGTGGTCCATCGTAAATCGCGTTTATGGGAATTTACGCTGCATTTTTCTAAAATTTTGCCTATTATGCTGTATCGGTCATTGGCTCAGCATCTGACTGTCGCTTTTAAAGAGATTGCACAAGTCAAATTGAACATCTTAGCAGATGACCAGACATTCGATGAACAGCTCTTGCAAGATTACTGGGCCCAAGCTTTGGAAAATCAGCAATGCGATACACCACTAGCACAGCAAGTATTAAAAACGCAAGTACCTGTGATAAAAGATCGTAAAGTTATCTTGCCAATCGACAGTACAGGGGCTATTTCATATTTGAAACAGCAATACTTACCATTAGTAGAAGAGTTGTTCGTCAGTTACGGATTCCCAAAATTTCGTATCGAACCAGAAGTGGATGAGCAGCAAGCGAAACGTGTATTGAAACTTTTTGAAGAACGTAAACAAGAACAGGCAGAAGCCTTTATGAAGCAAGCAGCTGAAAGTCTAGTTGTTCATGAACAAAAGAAAAAAGAAAGAAAAGAACAGTCGCCATCTCTTGAAGGACCCATCCAACTAGGACGAAATATTCCAGCAGATGAGCCCACAACACCAATGATCAATATCGTCGAAGAAGAACGGCGAGTCACTCTTGAAGGGTATGTGTTCGATAAAGAAGTCAGAGAACTACGCTCAAAACGCAAGATCTTGACTTTGAAAATCACAGATTATACTTCATCATTTATTGTCAAAAAATTCTCAAATGGCGAAAAAGATGAACAGATATTTGATGCGATCAGTGTCGGCAGCTGGTTAAAGGTACGTGGAAGTATTCAGGAAGATACGTTTGTCCGTGATTTGGTCATGAATGCCCAAGATATCGTTGAAGTCAAACATACCCCTCGTAAAGATTATGCTCCTGAAGGGGAAAAACGGGTAGAACTTCATGTTCACAGCAATATGAGTACGATGGATGCAACGAATAGCATTTCTGATCTTGTGGCACAAGCAGGAAAATGGGGACACCGTGCCATCGCCATTACAGACCATGGTGGCGCACAAGCCTTTCCAGAAGCTCATAGTGCCGGAAAAAAAGCAGGCGTGAAAATCTTATACGGTGTGGAAGCAAATGTCGTAGATGACGGTGTACCTATTGCTTATAATGATGCACATGAAGCACTGAACGAAGCCACATATGTCGTATTTGACGTGGAAACGACAGGATTGTCTGCGGTATACGATACCATTATCGAGCTCGCTGCAGTCAAAATGTACAAAGGAAATGTGATCGAAAGCTTTGATGAATTTATCGATCCAGGACACCCTTTATCACGAACAACGGTGGATCTGACTGGTATTACGGATGAAATGGTTCGAGGATCGAAGTCAGAAGAAGAAGTCCTGCGGATGTTTCTTGAATTTTCAAAAGATACAATTCTGGTAGCCCACAACGCGGCTTTTGATATGGGGTTCTTGAATACTAGCTACGCAAGATATGGCATTCCTGAAGCAACTAATCCAGTTATTGATACCTTAGAATTAGCCAGATATCTGTATCCGCAATTCAAACGTTTCGGATTAGGTGTGTTATCCAAAAAATTTGGTGTCAGCTTGGAACAGCATCACCGAGCAATCTATGATGCTGAAGCAACAGGTCACTTAGCTTGGATTTTTGTCAAAGAAGCAATGGACAATCATCACATGCTTTATCATGATCAGCTAAATGAGCATATCGGAGAAGGAGATTCTTACAAACGAGCCCGACCTTTCCATGTAACGATTTTAGCAAAGAATCAGGCAGGACTGAAAGATCTGTTCAAACTGATTTCAATGTCGAATGTCGAATACTTCGAACGTGTCCCGCGAATACCACGCTCCCAATTGAAAAAGATGCGTGAAAATCTATTGATCGGCTCAGCTTGTGATAAGGGAGAAATCTTCGAAGCCATGATGCAAAAAGGGGTAGAAGAGGCAAGAAACCGAGCAAAATTCTACGATTATATTGAAGTTATGCCAAAAGCGGTCTATGCACCTTTGATCGAGCAAGAATTGGTAAAAAATGAACATGATTTGGAAGAAATTATCCAAAACTTAGTAGAAATCGGAAAAAGTTTGGATAAAATCGTTGTTGCAACAGGCAACGTTCATTATCTCAACGAAGAAGATGCCATTTACCGAAAAATTTTGATCAATTCTATGGGCGGAGCGAATCCGTTGAATCGTCATAGTTTGCCAGATGTCCATTTCCGAACAACCGATGAGATGCTCACCGCTTTTCACTTTTTAGGGGAAGAAACAGCAAAAGAGATCGTAGTGGATAATACGAATAAAATCGCAGATATCTGCGAAGAAGTGATTCCAGTCAAAGATGAACTTTATACACCGAAGATTCCAGGTTCAGAAGATGAGATATCAGAATTGAGTTACACAAAAGCAAAACAAATGTACGGAGATCCGTTACCTGAAATTATCCAAAAACGATTAGAAAAAGAGTTGAATTCTATTAATGGTAATGGTTTCTCGGTTATTTATCTGATCGCCCAAAAGCTTGTGCATAAAAGTAATGAAGATGGCTATCTAGTAGGTTCACGTGGCTCTGTTGGCTCTAGCTTTGTTGCAACGATGACTGGGATCACTGAAGTGAATCCTTTAGCTCCCCATTATTACTGTCCAGAGTGCCAATATTCCGAGTTCTTTGAAGATGGCACGTACGGTTCTGGATTTGATATGCCAGAAAAACAATGTCCAAAATGTGGTGCACGCTTAAATAAAGATGGTCATGATATCCCATTTGAGACATTTTTAGGTTTCCATGGAGACAAAGTGCCCGATATTGATTTGAACTTCTCAGGTGATTATCAAGCAGAAGCACATAACTATACGAAAGTATTGTTTGGTGAAGACTATGTTTACCGTGCCGGAACGATTGGTACAGTCGCCGACAAAACAGCATATGGCTATGTAAAAGGTTATGAAAGGGACAATAATCTGCAGTTTCGAAGTGCAGAAGTCGACAGATTGGCAAAGGGTGCAACAGGAGTCAAACGGACAACTGGTCAGCATCCTGGGGGGATCATCGTTATTCCAGATTATATGGATGTTTACGACTTTACGCCGATCCAATATCCAGCAGACGATCAAAATTCGGAATGGAAAACGACCCACTTTGATTTCCACTCAATTCACGATAATGTATTGAAATTGGATATTCTAGGACACGATGACCCAACTGTTATACGGATGCTTCAAGATTTATCAGGGATTGATCCACAAACGATTCCTACAGATGACCCGGAAGTGATGCGGATATTTGCTGGTCCTGAAGTACTAGGGGTAACCCAGGAACAGATTTATTCTAAAACAGGAACATTAGGTATTCCAGAATTCGGCACTCGTTTTGTTCGAGGAATGCTAGAAGAAACACATCCTACAACTTTTGCAGAACTACTTCAAATATCCGGACTATCTCATGGTACAGATGTATGGTTAGGAAATGCCGAAGAATTGATTCGACGTGGGGATGCGACATTGGCGGAAGTAATCGGCTGTCGTGATGATATCATGGTTTATTTGATTCATGCTGGATTAGACAGCGGGATGGCATTTAAGATCATGGAAACTGTTCGTAAAGGGCAATGGAACAAGATTCCTGATGAATTGAGAGAAACCTATCTATCCGCGATGAAAGAAAATAATGTGCCTGATTGGTATATCGATTCTTGTTCAAAGATCAAGTATATGTTTCCGAAAGCCCATGCTGCAGCTTATGTATTGATGGCTCTTCGTGTTGCTTATTTTAAAGTTTATTTCCCTATTTTGTATTACTGTGCATACTTTTCTGTACGTGCGGATGATTTTGATCTAGTTTCCATGTGCAAAGGAAAAGATGCTGTGAAACAAGCAATGAAAGAAATCACGGACAAAGGGCTAGATGCTTCCGTAAAAGAAAAAAATCAGCTGACCGTGCTAGAATTAGCCAATGAAATGTTAGAACGAGGATTCAAATTTGGGATGATCGATCTGTACAAATCGGATGCTGTTAATTTTGTTATCGAAGGAGATACGTTGATTGCGCCATTTAGAGCTGTCCCTAGTTTGGGAACCAATGTAGCAAAACAAATCGTTGAGGCAAGAAAAGATGGTCCATTTTTATCTAAAGAAGATCTTGCTACTCGCGGGAAAGTTTCAAAAACATTGATCGAATATATGAACGATAATGGTGTATTGAAAGATTTACCAGACGAAAACCAATTATCGTTATTCGATATGTTATAAGCATCTGTTATCTTGTCTGCTTGTAATTTTAAGCAGAGTATGGTATAGTTTTTATAGGTAATGATACTAACTGTGAGTGAGCGGATTTTTCGCTCACTCTTTTTAATGGAATTACGTACTTAATTTTTAAGGAGGCGAAACTTTTGAGTAGCGTCGTTGAAACAGTCACGGAAATGGTGACACCGATTTTAGATGAACAAAATTTTGAACTTGTCGAAGTCGAATTTGTAAAAGAAGGAAAAAGCTGGTTCTTACGAGTATTTATTGACAAAGAAGGCGGAATCGATATCGAAGAATGTGCCTTTGTCAGTGAGAAACTGAGCGAAAAACTTGATGCAGCAGATCCAGATCCGATTCCTCAAGCTTATTTCCTGGAGGTATCCTCCCCTGGAGCAGAGCGGCCATTGAAAAAAGAAAGCGACTATGAAAAGGCACTTGGCGATTATGTCCATGTCTCCTTATACCAACCAGTAGATGGCGAAAAACAATACGAAGGATTTCTTCAATCATTTGATGCTGAACAGCTTACATTGAAAATACGCATAAAAACACGAGAAAAAGAATTGACTTTTGACCGAAAAAATATTGCAAAAGCTCGCTTAGCTATCCAATTTTAATCACGGAGAGGAATCAGAAAAAATGAGTAAAGAAATGTTAAATGCGTTAGACGCTTTAGAAGCTGAAAAAGGGATCTCAAAAGAAATCGTGATCGATGCTTTAGAAGCAGCATTGGTTTCTGCATACAAACGCCACTATGGCCAAGCACAAAATGTCGAAGTGGAATTTGATCAGAAAAAAGGAAAGATCCATGTCTATGCAGTAAAAGAAGTAACGGAAGAAGTGATGGATTCACAGTTGGAAGTCTCATTGAAAGATGCACTTTTGATTAATCCAGCATATGAGATCGGTGATACGATCCGTTTTGAAGTCACACCAAAAGATTTTGGGCGGATTGCTGCGCAAACAGCTAAACAAGTTATTTTGCAGCGTGTACGTGAAGCAGAAAGAACGATCATTTATAACGAATTCAGTGCTTATGAAAAAGACATCATGCAAGGAATCGTCGAACGTCAGGATAAACGTTATATTTATGTCAACCTTGGCAAAATAGAGGCAGTTCTTTCTAAACAAGATCAAATGCCAAACGAATTTTACCAACCTCACGATCGTATCAAAGTCTATGTTTCTCGAGTAGAAAATACGTCTAAAGGTCCGCAAGTATTTGTTAGCCGCAGCCATCCGGATCTATTGCGTCGCTTATTTGAGCAAGAAGTCCCAGAAGTTTATGATGGAATCGTTGAAATCGTCAGCATTGCCCGTGAAGCCGGCGATCGATCAAAAGTAGCTGTCCGTTCAAACGATCAGAACATCGACGCAGTCGGTACATGTGTTGGACCAAAAGGACAACGTGTCCAAGCAATCGTCAATGAATTAAAAGGCGAAAACATGGATATCGTTGAATGGAATGAAGACCCAGCTGTATTCATTGCAAATGCATTGAATCCTGCACAAGTCATGGATGTGATTTTTGATGAAACAAATCCTAAAGCTTGCACAGTTGTCGTTCCAGACTATCAATTATCGTTAGCAATCGGTAAACGTGGACAAAACGCACGTTTAGCTGCTAAATTGACTAACCATAAAATCGATATCAAATCAGAATCTGATATGGCGGAATTTTATGAAAAACAAGAACAACAAAACGAAACAGAAGAATTGCATGACGAAGCAATCGTTCAGTCAGATTTGACAGACGATGAGTATGAAGCAATTGCGTTCAATAATGAAACGGTCGAAGAAAAACCAGAAGCTTAACTTTAGTAAGGAGGCAAAGAGATGAAACAAAGGAAAATTCCTTTACGCAAATCCGTGGTTTCAGGTGAAATGAAACCTAAAAAAGAGATGGTCCGAATCACCCGTTCAAAAGAAGGGGAAGTATCGATCGATCCAACTGGAAAGATGCCTGGACGAGGAGCGTATGTCTCACTTGAGCCGGAAGAAGTACAACAAGCTTGGGATAAAAAAATTCTCGATCGAGTACTCGAAACAACTTTAACAGATGAGTTTTATCAAGAACTTCTTGACTATGTCACTCACCAAAAAGCACGTAAAGAGTTATTTGGAAAATGAACACAGTCAATCGGCAAAAAGCCATGAATCTCATGGGTCTGGCGATGCGCGCGGGAAAACTGATTACGGGCGAAGAACTGACCATAGCTGAAATCCGCAAACAAAAAGCAAAATTGGTGTTTGTGGCAACAGATGCAAGTGAGAATACAAGAAAAAAGATAAAAGATAAGAGTTCATACTATGAAGTTCCTTGCTTTGAGCTATTTTCTGAAGCAGAAATCACGCAGATGATCGGAAAACCTCGCAAGGTATTCGGAATAATGGATGCCGGATTCGCGAAGAAGACCAAGGAGCTAATTGAAGGTTAGGAAGGTGATTGCATGGGCAATAAAAGAATCTATGAATTAGCAAAAGAACTCAAAAAATCTAGTAAAGATGTCGTGGAAAAAGCACAACAACTTGGCATCGATGTGAAAAACCATATGGGTGCGATTACTAGCAGTGATGAGAAGAAATTGCAACAAGCGTTCAAAAACCCAAGCACGAAACAACAAGCTGCACAACAAGCAAGCAGAAAACCAGCCAATCAACAGCCGAACGATCAACGTAAAAATGAAACAACAAATAATCAACAAAAAAATAAAAATAACCGCAGTTATCAAGATCGCGGTCAAGGGAGCGGTCAAGTGAATCAAGGAAAAAAAACAACAACAAACCAAAATAATACGGGGAATACTAGCAGTCAAAATCGTCCAGGAACGAGCCAAGGCGGCAATCAAAACCGTACCAACAATAACAACAAACCAAACAATAATAATCGCGGCAAATTTAATAATAACAACCGTAATCGTTATAATAAAAAGGGTAAAAAAGGCAGACAGCAACAATCAACTAAGCCAGCTGTACCACCACGCAAATTCCGTGAATTGCCAGATGTATTAGAGTATACTGAAGGCATGAACGTAGCAGACATCGCGAAAAAAATTCATCGTGAGCCAGCAGAAATCATTAAAAAATTATTTATGCTTGGCGTCATGGTCAATCAAAACCAAGCACTGGATAAAGATACGATTGAACTGTTAGCCACGGACTATGGTATGGAACCACAAGAAAAAGTCCAAGTTGATATTGCAGATATCGATAAATTCTTCGAGTCAGAAGAAGTTGATCCAGACAAATTAGTCTCACGTCCGCCAGTAGTAACAATTATGGGACACGTAGACCACGGGAAAACAACCTTATTGGATACATTGCGCCATTCACGTGTAACAAGCGGCGAAGCCGGCGGAATCACGCAGCATATCGGTGCCTACCAGATTGATATTGATGGCAAACCAATCACTTTCTTGGATACACCAGGACATGCGGCCTTTACAAGCATGCGTGCACGTGGAGCAAGTATCACAGATATCACGATTTTAGTTGTCGCTGCAGATGACGGTGTCATGCCGCAAACCGTTGAAGCAATCAACCATGCCAAAGCAGCAGGCGTTCCAATTATCGTCGCTGTAAACAAAATTGATAAACCAGGTGCAAACCCTCAACATGTTATGCAAGAATTAAGTGAGTATGAGTTAATTCCTGAAGCATGGGGTGGAGAAACGATCTTTGTTGAGATCTCAGCGAAATTCGGTCAAAACATCGAAGAATTGCTGGAAATGATCCTGTTAGTCGCAGAAGTAGAAGATTTAAAAGCAGATCCAACACAACGCGCAATCGGAACAGTGATCGAAGCACGTCTTGATAAAGGTAAAGGTCCTGTGTCAACCTTACTTGTCCAAGAAGGAACACTTCATGTTGGTGACCCAATCGTTGTCGGTAATACTTACGGACGAGTCCGTGTAATGACAAACGATCTTGGCCGTCGCGATAAAGAAGCAGGACCTGCAACGCCAGTAGAAATCACTGGCTTGAATGATGTACCTCAAGCAGGTGACCGTTTCGTAGTCTTCGAAGACGAAAAGACAGCACGTGCAGCGGGGGAAGAACGCGCAAAACGTGCATTATTGGAAAACCGCGCTGCAAGCAGCCGTGTAACCTTGGACAACTTGTTTGAAAGCTTGAAAGAAGGCGAGTTGAAAGAAGTTAACGTCATTATCAAAGCCGACGTTCAAGGGTCAGCAGAAGCATTAGCTGCCTCATTGAAAAAAATCGAAGTTGAAGGCGTACGTGTGAAAATCGTCCATTCAGCGGTAGGTGCAATCAATGAAAGTGACGTAACACTTGCAGCAGCAAGTAATGCGATCATCATTGGATTTAACGTCCGTCCTACACCTCAAGCAAAAGCGCAAGCAGAAGCTGAAGAAGTAGACATTCGTTTACACCGTATCATTTACAAAGCTATTGATGAAATCGAAACAGCGATGAAAGGAATGCTTGACCCAGAATATGAAGAAAAAATCACTGGTCAAATGATTGTACGTGAAACATTCAAAGTATCCAAAGTCGGCACGATCGCTGGTGCATATGTAACAGAAGGCTATATCCGCAGAGATAGCGGTGTCCGTGTGATCCGTGACGGTATCGTTATCTATGAAGGCCAATTGGCAAGTTTGAAACGTTTCAAAGATGACGTAAAAGAAGTCAAAATGGGCTATGAATGCGGTGCTATGATTGAAAAATTCAATGACATCAAAGTAGATGACGTAATTGAAGGATTCGTTATGGAAGAAATCAAAAAAGACTAATATCTAAAGGAGGTTCCTCGATATGGCAAATTATCGCGACCGTCGAGTTGGTCAAGAAATCTTAAAAGAAGTCAATGAGATCCTACGTAAAAAAGTAAGAGATCCTCGTGTGCAAGATGTAACGATCACTGATGTACACGTAACAGGCGATCTTCAACAAGCAACAATCTATTACAGCATCCTTTCTGATTTAGCTTCTGAAAAGAAAAAAGCACAAGAAGGATTGGATAAAGCATCAGGATTGATTCGTCGAGAGCTAGGGCACAATCTAAGTATTTACAAAACACCTGAATTGTCCTTTGAATTAGATGAATCAGTTGTCTATGGCAACCATATCGATGAATTGCTTCGCAACTTGAACAAAGACTAATCAAAAAATCCCGTAAATCCTGTGAAATCAGGGGTTGCGGGATTTTTTTTGTTTTCATTAAGACGTATGTAGTGACAGTCAGGTTATATAGCCAAGTAACTAGAAGATCAGTGGAACGTACCATAAAAGTTTGAATTTGTCGGTCTGCCGCCAGTTAAAAGAAAAATCACGTTGAAGTTTTTGACTAGATATAAAATCTAAGCAAATGAACAGAAGTGCTTATTAGGTTTCAATTAGGAGTATCTGCGCTAGAATAAGAGTAATAATGAAAAGGAGTGTTACGTATGGATTATTCTAGTAAAGAATACTTTGATAAAATGACGGCTTGGTGGCGTGCTGCCAATTATCTTTCTGTCGGGCAAATTTATCTTAAAGATAACCCCTTACTGAGACATACATTGAAACCAGAAGATGTCAAAAAACATCCAATCGGTCATTGGGGAACGATTCCTGGTCAAAATTTTATTTATGTCCATTTGAACCGAGTCATCAATAAATATGATTTGAACATGTTTTATATCGAAGGACCAGGACACGGCGGACAAGTCATGGTATCGAATGCTTATTTAGATGGAAGTTACACAGAAATCTATCCAGAAGTAACGGAAGATGAGACAGGAATGCAAAAATTATTCAAGCGATTTTCATTTCCTGGAGGCATTGCTTCTCATGCAGCACCAGAAACACCAGGTTCTATCCATGAAGGGGGAGAGCTTGGATACTCTCTTTCCCATGGAGTCGGAGCTGTATTAGACAATCCTGAAGTAATCTCTGCTGTCGTGATTGGTGATGGTGAAGCAGAAACCGGTCCTTTAGCTGGAAGCTGGTTCTCAAATGTCTTTATCAATCCGGTGAAAGATGGAGCTGTTTTACCAATCCTTCATTTAAATGGTGCTAAAATAGCCAACCCAACGATCTTAGCACGTAAATCAGATGGAGAATTAGCAAATTACTTTAACGGACTTGGCTGGGAACCTTTCTTTATTGAAGGAAATGATCCAGAAAAATTAAATCCTGTTATGGCTGAAAAAATGGATCAAGCAATCGAGAAAATCAAATCCATCCAAAAAGAAGCTCGCCTGAAGACAGCAACAGATGTCGTGATGCCAAAATGGCCAGTATTGATCGTACGCACACCAAAAGGATGGACCGGTCCAGAAGAATGGGACGGGGAGCCAATTGAAGGAACCTTCCGTGCACACCAAGTACCGATTCCTGTAGATCAAGAACATATGGATCATGCAGATGCTTTACTCCGTTGGTTGAAATCCTATGAACCAGAAAAATTATTTGATGCACAAGGACATATTTTAGAAGAAATCAGAGAAATCGCGCCCACTGGTGACCAAAGAATGGCAAAAAATCCTATCACCAATGGCGGAATCGATCCGAAACCGCTTGTTATGCCAGATTGGAAAAAATATACTTTGCAATTTGAACAACCGGGCTCCGTTAAAGCAGAAGATATGACCGAACTTGGTAAATTCGTTCGCGAGATCATTGAGAAAAATCCAGAAAATTTCCGTATATTTGGTCCAGATGAAACAAAATCAAACCGATTGAATCAAGTTTTCAAAACGACAAATCGCCAATGGATGGAAAAAATCGAACCAGAAAATGATGAATGGCTTTCGCCATCTGGTCGCGTCATCGACAGTCAATTATCGGAACACCAAGATGAAGGGTTCTTAGAAGGGTACGTTCTGACTGGACGGCATGGTTTTTTTGCAAGTTACGAATCATTCTTGCGAGTGGTTGACTCTATGTTGACTCAGCACTTCAAATGGATGCGGAAATCACATGACCTTTCTTGGCGAAATGATTATCCCTCGCTGAATCTCATTGCAAGCTCAACAGTCTTCCAGCAAGATCACAATGGATATAGCCACCAAGATCCAGGAATATTGACACATTTGGCAGAAAAGAAGGCGGAGTTCATCCGTGAATATCTGCCTGCGGATGCAAATACATTGCTCGCAGTCATGGACAAAGCATTCCGCTCGTCAGAAAAAATCAATTTGATCATCTCTTCCAAACATCCGCGTGCTCAATTTTACTCAGCAGAAGAAGCAGCCGTCTTAGTGAATGAAGGCTTGAAAATCATTGATTGGGCTTCGACAGCAAAAGAGGAGGAACCTGAATTGGTCATTGCTGCTGCAGGAACGGAATCTAACTTAGAAGCATTAGCAGCTGTGACTTTGCTGCTGGAAGAATTCCCAAAATTAAAAATCCGGTTCATCAATGTTGTAGATTTATTGAAATTACGTCATCCAAGTCAAGATCCGCGTGGGTTGAGCGATGAAGAATTTGACCAATATTTTACAAAAGACAAACCGATCTTATTTGCTTTCCACGGTTATGAAACATTGGTCCGCACGATTTTCTTTGATCGTCATAACCATCATTTAATGATTCATGGCTACAAAGAAAACGGAGATATCACGACACCATTTGACATGCGTGTGGTAAATGAACTTGACCGTTATCATTTGGCAAAAGATGCAGCTTTAAAAATCAAAGGAAGTCAAGCAGAAGATTTTGCAAAAAAAATGGATCAGAAATTACAAGAACATCAAAACTATATTCGTGAAAATGGTATTGATCTGCCAGAAGTATTGGATTGGAAATGGAAAAATCTTGACCAATAAAGTGATAAAATCGACCCCGAAAAACAAAATTTTTTACATTGATCAAGAAACTGAAAAAATAAAAAAAAACGGAAAAAAGACTGGAAGAATGACCAGTCTTTTTTTTCGTTTTTGGGAAGTGAGAACCAATCTATTTACCTGTAAGCCACCCATAAATCCAATCAAATGGTGCAAAGAAAAAATCTTCCATTCTATTCCCTCCTTTAAAAAAAGCATAACATGATTTCTATTTACGTGAGCATGAATTTTGTTACGTTTTTATTGCCGAAAAATAAAAACCGTTCATTATGATGTCAAATTCGTCAGTAATAGATGCAATGTGTTATAATAATTCAGTTAAATCAAAAATGAAATGGAGAAAAGACATGGACGGGTTATTACCTTTATGGAAAGAACGCGGAATGACAAGTCATGATTGCGTATTTAAATTAAGAAAAATCTTACATACGAAAAAAATCGGACATGGGGGTACGCTTGACCCGGATGTAGACGGTGTATTGCCTATTTGTATCGGGAAAGCCACAAAAGTTATCGAATATTTGACAGATTCTGGGAAAATCTATGTGGGCGAGATGACTCTAGGTTTCAGTACAACGACGGAAGATCGATCCGGAGAACGAGTAGAAACAAAACCAGTGGATATGTCTTTATCTGAAGAAAAAATAGATGAAGTGATGGCTTCATTTATTGGTGAGATTACCCAGATACCGCCCATGTACTCAGCAGTAAAAGTTAACGGTAAGCGGTTATATGAATATGCACGGAATAACGAACCAGTGGAGCGGCCTGTTAGGAAGGCTCAAATTTACCGTTTTATCCGAACAAGCGAACTGACAAGAGACGAAGTGGCAGGAACCATTTCTTGGCGTTTCGAAGTAGAATGTGGGAAAGGAACCTATGTCCGTACATTAGCTGTGGATACAGGCAAGAAACTTGGTTACCCTGCACACATGTCTGATCTCACTCGAACAGCAAGCGCCGGTATGGACCAAAAAGAAGCGTTAACATTAGAAGAAGTAGCTCAAGCTGTAGAAAACGGTACGATCGATGAGTATTTGCTGCCAATTGAAAAAGGAGTGGAACGGTTCAAACGAGTAGATATTACTGATGAGGTATGGCAGAAAGTAAAAAACGGTATGAGACTTGATTATACTGTATTTGCGCTCCCAGAAATGCCTTCAGAGGAAATTGCCTTATTTTATAAAGAAAAAGTCGTAAGTATCTATCAGCCAAACCCGAAAGAAAAAAATAAACTAAAACCTAGTAAAGTATTGAGAAATGAGGAATAACGAATGAATATCATCAAGATCAGACATCCTTACCAACCAGAACAAATTCCAGAAGACGATGTCGTTTTAGTACTGGGATTTTTTGACGGCGTGCATATCGGACACCAGAAAGTCATAAAGACAGGTATGGAAATTGCACAAAAAGAAGGATTGAAATTAGCATTGATGACTTTCAATCAACATCCATCGATTGTTTTTAAGAAGATCGATCCTAGCAGTGTGAAGTATTTGACTAGCCTGAAGCAAAAAGAAGAAAAAATGGCAGCTTTGGGTATCGATTATTTATATGAAGTCGATTTTACTTCTTCTTTTGCTCATTTAGCGCCACAAGAGTTTGTTGATCAATATATCGTAGGATTACATGCGAAATATGCTGTTTCCGGTTTTGATTACACCTATGGACCAAAAGACATCGCGGACGTCGCTCATTTTCCTGAATATGCTAAGGGAAGATTCAAAATCGTCACAGTCTCTAAAGAAGAAGAACAAGGCGAAAAAATCAGCTCTACACGTATTCGAGGATTGCTAGACAGCGGTCAAGTAAAAGAAGCGGCAAAACTATTAGGTTGCATATACGAGGTAGAAGGGGTAGTTGTTCATGGCGATGCACGAGGAAGATTATTAGGATTCCCTACAGCAAATGTCAAAGTAAAGAGCACAGTCCATTTACCTAAAGAAGGTGTTTATGTATCGGAAATAAAAATTGGGGAAACTTGGTATCCAGCCATGGGTTCAATTGGACATAATGATACATTTGGTGAAGGACGGGAGCTGACTGTAGAGTTGTATATTTTGGACTTTAATCAAGATATCTATGGCGAGCATGTCAAAGTACGTTGGAATCAATTTTTAAGAGATCAAGTGAAATTTTCAAGTGTAGAGGAATTGATTGAACAACTCAAGGAGGATGAACAAGCAACAGCTGAATATTTTTCTCAGCAATAAAATAATGTCCGTGAGAGCTAATCTTTATGCATAAATAGCAATTACAACGAAATGGTTGATAAATAAGCGCATGAAAGGGATGTGACAAAAGTCTTGTCACAGCCCTTTTTCCGAAT
>NZ_BJLL01000011.1:0-62510 GCF_007996925.1 Enterococcus sp. NBRC 3427
AACTTTTGATAAACGGCGTTCAAAAGCTTGCATCTGCAGTAATAAGCCCAACCAAATCAAAAACATGAGAAGCTGTTTTTCTTGGCTGTTCTTATTACTTGATGCAGGACAGCTTTTTCACGACCTCTTTAAACTATAGGAATCTGTTAAATCAATGGAGCAGAACTTGCCTTTTGTGCTGCTTTTGGTACAATAATGTATGATTAAAAATAAACTGGAGGGTTTCTATCTTGAACATAGGTAAGCCGAGAAAACTAGGAAAAACAATAAATGAAATCGAGGAAGGCGACTCGTTATCCTTAACAGAATCTATTGAAGATAACCAGCTTTTGCTGTATTTGGGATTGACGAATGATGCAAATCCTTTGTATATCCAACATGACTTTGCACAAAAAACAGAATATCATCAGCCAATCGTTCCATCAGTGATGCTGATGGGGATCATCACAAGTGCAATTTCAAAGCATCTTCCTGGACCAGGATCACATGTTGTCAATTTTTCTGTCAATTTTATTGAACCGGTTTTCCATTATGAAACACTGACTTTTCAGTTTGAGGTCATAAAAGTAGATAAGATGAAGGATGTGGTGACGATTTCTGTAGAAGCGGAAAACACGAACGAAGATCGTGTGTTGGATGCTGTTGTTATGGTCCAACCGCCACAAGTTCCTGAATTGGAAATAGCAATCGAAAGTGAAGGTGAATTAAATGAATAATCCAAGTACATCAATGTCAGGTATCAATCGTTTTTATGCAAAAGTTTATGGTTTTTTAGGTATGGGACTTGCCCTTAGTGCTGTCACTTCTTACTTGGCTCTTTGGGTATTTCCTTTGCAACTAGCAACTTTTATCAATAACTTTCCATTAGGCTTTATGGGTCTGTGGATCGTTGAACTGATTTTAGTAATGGTTCTAGGCGTAAAAGCACAAAAGAATCCGAGCTTAGCAATCGGTGGATTTATTGCCTACTCTCTTTTGAATGGCATAACATTAGCAGTTACTCTTGCATACTACGATATTGGAACAGTAACGCAAGCTTTCTTGACAGCTACCTTGATGTTCATGGGGATGTCTGTTGTCGGAGTAACAACAAAACGAGATCTTAGCGGGGTTGGAAGAGCAGGACAGGCTGCTTTGATCGGAGTGATCATTGCACTAGTCTTGAACATCTTCATTTTGAGAAGTAGCGCAGTTGAGCTGTTTATCTCACTGCTTTTAGTCGTCATCTTTGCAGGGATCACAGCTTATGATAACCAAAGCATTCGTAATATCTATGTCCAGACAAATGGAACAGCACATAGTGGCATTGCAGTATTCATGGCATTGAAGCTGTATTTGGACTTTATCAACTTGTTCTTGGCGTTTCTAAGAATCTTTGGACGGAACAACTAAAAAAGAAAAAATTGATCAGTTGGGGCTATACCGAAATATTTGGTATGGTCCCGCTTTTTCTTTTCGCATTCCGCATGATTCTTTGTTAGAATGAATAAGAACTTTACAGTAAGGAGTTAAGAAGATGACAAAAAATAAATTATTACTCGTTGATGGGAACAGTGTGGCTTTTCGCGCATTCTTTGCGCTGCACAATTCCCTTGAACGTTTCAAAAACAGAAACGGTCTTCATACAAATGCAATCTATGCATTCAATACGATGTTTGAAAATGTTATGCAAAAAGAGCAACCGACGCATGTTCTGGTTGCGTTCGATGCAGGAAAAACGACCTTTCGGACAGAAATGTATGCGGAGTACAAAGGCGGAAGATCTAAAACACCAAGCGAATTCAAAGAACAAATGCCATATATCCGTGATTTGTTGACGGGATTAGGTGTACAGTATTATGAATTGCCCAATTATGAAGCGGATGATATTATCGGTACTTTGGCTGAAAAAGTAGACAAAGATCAATTTGATGTCGTCGTACTTTCCGGTGATCGGGATTTGACTCAATTAGCTAGTAAAGAAGTCAAAGTGGATATCACTGTAAAAGGTGTCAGCGATATCGAAAGTTATACACCAGAACATGTGGCGGAAAAATATGATGGATTGACACCAAAACAGATTATTGACATAAAGGGGCTAGCCGGAGATGCCTCTGACAATATCCCAGGTGTGACTAAAATCGGTGAAAAAACAGCTATCAAGCTATTGAAACAATATGGCTCAGTCGAAGGAATCTATGAGCATATTGATGAAATGAAGCAAAGCAAAATGAAAGAAAATCTGATAAATGATAAAGAGCAAGCGTTCTTATCGAAAAAATTGGCAACCATCAATACCTCAGCGCCTGTGGAAGTCTCTATCGACTCACTGAAGTATGAGGGGAAAAATCTCGCTAAACTCGTTCCGTTTTATAAAGAAATGGATTTCAATCAGTTCCTTTCTAAACTGAATATCGTTGAAGAAGAAGTAAAAATGGATGATATTTTATTTGAAGTCGTGCATGAATTTAAAGAGGAAATGTTTACTACGGATATGGCACTGTATGTGGAAATGATGGGAGACAATTATCATACAGAGGAAATCGTCGGTGTAGCGTGGGGGACAGAAAAGAAAATCTATGTCACGAATGATCTGTCTGTATTCGAAAACCAAGCGTTCCATTCTTGGATCACTGATTCGACCCGATTGAAAAAAGTATATGATGCGAAACGAACTTATGTTGCTTTAAATCGCTATACTGGAAAAACGAAAGGAATCGATTTTGATGTCTTGCTAGGTGCATACCTTCTCGATACAAATGAAAAAAGCACAGATATCGAAGGAATAGCTGCACATTACGGATACAACGATATTCAATCAGATGAAACTGTATACGGCAAAGGGGCGAAAAAAGGTTTACCAGAAGAAGAGGAACTCTTTTTTGCTCATTTGGCGCGAAAAGTAGCAGCAATCAATGCGTTGACACCAAAATTGAGCCAAGAACTGGCAGATAAGAACCAAGAGGATCTTTTCCGAAAAATGGAACTGCCATTGTCTATCATTTTGGCAGAGATGGAAATAAGCGGGATCAAAGTAGATGCGACTCGCTTACAAGAAATGAAGGGCGAGTTTTCTGCTCGTTTAAGAGAGATCGAACAAAAAATCTACGAAGAAGCCGGCGAAGAATTCAATTTGAATTCACCAAAGCAATTAGGAGTGATCTTATTTGAAAAAATGGGATTACCCGTTATCAAAAAAACAAAAACTGGGTACTCTACAGCCGTAGATGTACTGGAACAGCTTCGTGAACAAGCACCAATCGTAGAGGATATCCTAACCTATCGTCAAATCGCAAAAATTCAATCTACCTATGTCGAGGGACTGCTGAAAGTGATCCAATCAGATGGAAAAGTGCATACCCGTTATGTCCAGACATTGACCCAAACAGGACGATTAAGCTCTGTTGATCCTAATTTGCAGAACATCCCGATTCGATTAGATGAAGGGAGAAAGATACGTCAGGCATTTGTTCCTAGAGAAAAAGACTGGTTGATTTATTCTTCTGACTATTCACAAATCGAGTTACGCGTACTTGCGCATATCTCAAATGATGAACATTTGAAAGCTGCCTTCCTAGAAGGTCAAGATATCCATGCCAGCACAGCGATGCGCGTATTTGGAATCGAAAAGGCAGAGGATGTCACACCAAATATGCGTCGGCAGGCAAAAGCAGTGAATTTTGGTATCGTGTATGGCATCTCTGATTACGGACTTTCACAAAATTTAGGTATCAGCCGAAAAGCAGCACAGCAATACATCGATACGTACTTTGAAAAATACCCAGGTGTCAAAGAATACATGGAAAGAATCGTACGCGAAGCAAAAGACCAAGGCTACGTTGAAACGCTGTATCACCGCCGTCGATATTTGCCAGACATCAATTCAAGAAATTACAATATCCGTTCTTTTGCGGAACGAACAGCTATCAATACACCAATTCAAGGAAGTGCTGCTGATATTTTGAAAATCGCGATGATCGAATTGGATAAACGATTGAAAGAAACAGGTCTTCAAGCTACGATGCTGTTACAAGTTCATGATGAACTTGTCTTCGAGGTACCTGAAAAAGAACTTGAATCATTAGATAAATTGGTGAAGGAAGTTATGGAACAAGCTGTTTCTCTCCATGTACCACTGATCACTGACAGCAGTTGGGGAAAAACGTGGTACGAAGCAAAATAAACATTGTTTAAGACAGAGCAATATAATGAAGGTGAAAAGAAAAAATGCCAGAATTACCAGAAGTAGAAACCGTTCGTAAAGGATTGGAACGGTTAGTAGTAGGAAAAACGATTCAGAAAGTGCAAGTCTTGTGGACCAAGATCATCGAGCAACCAGAGACACCCATCTTTGAGGCTTCTCTTGTTGGCGAAACCATCCAATCCATTGGACGTAGAGGGAAGTTTTTGATTTTTCATCTCGATCATTATGAACTGATCTCACACTTGCGAATGGAAGGAAAATATCAATTCACGAAAGAAAATACACCAATCGATAAACATACGCATGTACTTTTCTTTTTTGAGGACGGGAGCCAACTTCGCTACAACGATGTACGTAAATTTGGTCGTATGACAATCGTCGAAAAAGGAGCAAGTGCAACTTACCGAGGAATCATGAAATTAGGACCTGAGCCATTGCCTGACAGCTTTTTATTAGCAGATTTTGCAGCTGGACTGAAAAAATCGCACAAAGCAATCAAGCCTTTACTGCTAGATCAACGTTTAGTAACGGGACTAGGTAATATTTATGTAGACGAAGCACTATGGGAAGCGAAGATCCATCCAGAACAACCGGCGAATACATTACGTCCAAAAGAGATAGAACAATTACGTCTATCGATTATTGATGTTTTGAATCGTGCAATAGAAGCCGGAGGTACCACGATTCGCAGCTATTTGAATGCATTAGGAGAATCAGGCGGATTCCAAGTAGCACTGCATGTCTATCAGCAAACTGGCAAACCATGTATACGTTGTGGGACACCGATCGTGAAAACAAAAGTGGCACAAAGGGGGACTCACTATTGTCCGAATTGTCAAAGGCTGAAAATCGAAAAGTAGGCTTTGTTTTAGGTTTGACGGGCGGAATAGCTACTGGCAAAAGTACGGCAGCCAAAGTCTTTCAGTCTCATGGATTTCCTTTGATCGATGGCGACGTGATTGCCAGAGAAACTGTTGAGCCTGGAACGCTTGCTCTGAGGAAGGTTGTGTCTGTGTTTGGCCAAGAGATATTGCAGTCTGATGGTCAGCTAGATCGAGGGAAACTTGGGATGATTGTTTTTCCATCAAAGGAGAAACGGCAAAAACTTGATCAGCTATTAGATCCGTTTATCCGAAAAGCGATAAAAGATCAAATCGCCTCTCTAAGTTCCAATCATCCTTTAGTAATTGTAGATATCCCATTGCTCTACGAAGGTCATTATGACCACTATATGGATGCAGTAGCTGTCGTTTATACTACGCCAGATATTCAACTCAGACGCTTGATGAAACGTAATCAACTAACACTAGAACAAGCGCAGCAGAGAATTCGCAGTCAACTTCCAATCGAAGAAAAAAAGCAGCGTGCGGATATTTTGTTTGACAACAACGGAACGAAAGAGGAACTTGTGGAACAAATCGAAAATTGGCTTTTAGCTAATCGCTTTCTTTGAGTATCTGTGTCAAGTTTGCTATCCTGAGTATATAGAAAGCGAGGGATAGC
This sequence comes from Enterococcus sp. NBRC 3427, assembly GCF_007996925.1. NCBI lineage: Bacteria > Bacillati > Bacillota > Bacilli > Lactobacillales > Enterococcaceae > Enterococcus > Enterococcus sp. NBRC 3427. Next base: position 5,687 of record NZ_BJLL01000011.1, read on the forward strand.
GATGGGATCATTTAAAAACCAAAAGGATAAAGTCGTAGGTAACGCAAAAGAAAAAATCGGCGAAATACTCAATAAAGAAAATCTAATCGATGAAGGTCGTACGCAATCAGAAACAGCAGAAGAGAAAGAAAAGCAGTACCAAGCAAGAATCGATGAAATAGAAGACCAGCAGGCAGAAAAAGAAGCGAAACAGCAAGATTTGACTCAAGAACGAAAAAATCCGGCACCTGATCGTAGTAAGACACCGCTCCCAGAAAGTGAACACATTCCTGATGAACAAAAGATCGAGGAACAACGACTGAAACACTATACAGGAATCGAAGAGAAGTTATAAAATAGTAAGAAATAGAGACGTGACTTGAAGCAGATGATAAGATGTTCATCTGCTTCAAGTTTTTTGCGCTAGTCGACTAAATCAGCTTTTGGGCGAGTCATTTCTCAGCAATCAAGGTCATCAGTACTGGAAAATTGAAATTGGATGAGAACAGGGGACATAATTACGCATGAAAATAGAAAAAATTGTTCTTATATCCGTGTTTTTTTGGGTAGGACAGTCGCGTTTGTGATTTGTTTCGTGTTATAATACAACTAGTTGTAAAGAAAGACACATCCTTTATATAAAAATGCGATGCAAGAGGTGAGACAAAATGAGATGTCCCAGATGTCAACATAATAATTCACGAGTAATCGACAGCCGTCAAGCAGATGATGGACGTGCGATCCGTCGCCGTCGCGAATGTGAGAATTGTTCGTTCCGATTCACTACGTTTGAACGAATTGAAGCTGCTCCGTTATTAGTCATCAAGAAAAACGGGGAACGCGAAGAATTCAATCGCGATAAAATTTTAAGAGGACTCATCCGCTCAGCAGAAAAAAGACCTGTAGCTATGGAGCAAATGGAACAAATCGTCAACCATGTCGAAAGCCGCGTACGCAGTCTTGGGGAAAACGAAGTATCAACGAATCTGATTGGTGAATATGTGATGGAGGATTTAGTCGATTTAGACGAAATCGCGTATATCCGTTTTGCCAGTGTTTATCGCCAGTTCAAAGATATGTCTGTTTTCTTAAAAGAGTTGCAAGATATCGTGGATAAAGCAAAAGAAAATAATAAAGAGAATAATAAAGAAAACAATTAAGAAACAAAAAGGAGGCATTTCCTTGGAAAATGCTTGGAAAGAGCTTCAACCAAAAAATATTTACCAAGGAAGAAAAGAAGCTCCGCTGAGGGAAGACAGCAAGAACGCCTTGCTGTATCTTTATCAGCCACTGATCGGCGGAGAAGCCTTGAGTATCTATTTCACTCTATTATCAGAGATCTCGCAAGAATCTGGTGAAGGTCCTGAAGGGATGCATGCAGATTTACTCAGTAGTCTAGGCTGCGGGATCCCTCAATTTTATGATGCAAGAAAAAAGCTGGAAGGAATCGGCTTACTGGATGTTTATTTTAAAGAAGATAGCGATCTGGGGCCTCGTTTTATTTATGAGTTGTTAGAGCCACTCGTTCCTAAAGCATTTTTCAAAGATTCTGTTCTGGCATTTCTTCTTTTGGAAAAAGTTGGTGAACGACGATTCCAGAAGCTTACCCAGTTGTTTGAACCTAAAAGGCATACAACACAGGGATATCAAAAAATCACAAAAAAATTTTTAGATGTTTATCGCTTCAATGAAGCAGTATACGCTGCTAATCAAGAAAACATCGAATCACTGAATAAATCTTTTGAAGAATCTGAGCCAGCAGCATTACTTGAAACAGATTCGACATTCGATTGGCAATTTTTGAATGATTGGCTGGCAAAAAAACATATGACTGTTCTTGATGATTCAATCATCAAACAAGTCGACATGTATCATCAGCTTTATGGATTCGATGAACTAACTCTTGGTGAACTCATCAGTCAATCTTATGATTTTAGTGAACAAAAAGTATCCATGAAGGAGCTGCAAAAAGCTGTTTTGGCAATGCAGAGACGACCAGTAAAGCAAATAAAGGAAACAGTCGCTGTTGCTGAAAACAGCAATGAATCTCCGACGAATGAACATTTGACAAATGCAGCGCTTCAGTTGATAAAAGAAGCACAGAGCATTCCACCGATGAAATATCTGGAAGCAATCAAGTCAGAAAAAGGCGGATATGTTTCTAAACAAGAAAATTGGTTACTGCAAGACCTTGTTTCTCAATCAGGTCTTTCCAGCAGTGTGATCAATGTTTTGTTGAATTATGTATTGGTGATCAAAAATAATGCTAGCTTAAATGCTAGTTATGTGAATACAGTGGCAAATGAATGGGCACAAAAGAAAATCGCCACAGCAGAAGAAGCAATTCAGCATATTCGGCAAATAAGCAATCAAGCAAAACAATCAAAACAAAAGAAGCAAACAAATTATCCAAACGGCAAGCGAAATGTTCGGCGGGAAAAGCTTCCTGATTGGGTCAACCAGCCAAAAGATGAAAAACAGATCAGTAGTGAGAAAAAAGCAGAGATTGACCGCCGTTTTAAAGAATACCTGGCGAAAAAGGAGGGTGACATCTAATGGAAGACGTAGGCAAAGAATTGAAGAGGATCATCAGCAAACGTAATTATCAAGAAAAATATGCTGAAATGATTGCTGACGTCCTAAATGATACGGATGTTCAAGCTTTTCTAAGTGCACACCAAGAAGAACTGACACAAGCAGATATTGAAAAAAGCTACGCCAAATTGTATGAGTTCGTGCAGGAAAAGCGTAAATATCAAAAAAATGATCCAACGATGATCGCTCCAGGCTACGAGCCGAAGTTGACGTTGAATTTTCATTATGTGGATGTCACTTATGTACCAACAGAAGCATTGTTAGCTCGGCAAAGACAAGAAGAAATTAGAAGCCGAGTAAAAGCAATGGATATGCCAAAAGATATTCAATCAGCATCTTTTGAAAACTTTGAGCGTACAGATGGACGAGGATATGCGAGCTTAGAAGCCCTAGATTTTGTAGAGAAATATACTGCAGATCCAAAAGGGTATCATAAAGGTCTTTATTTGGTAGGGAGTTTTGGTATTGGAAAAACATACTTATTAGGAGCAACAGCGAGAGAACTAGCGATTGCTGGTTTCACCACGACATTAGTCCACTTTCCGACGTTTGCCGTTGAGATGAAACAGGCAATCGGAAAAGATCAAGTGGCAGAAAAGCTAGATGCAGTGAAGCGTTCCCCCATTTTAATGATTGACGATATTGGTGCAGACGCGATGAGCAGTTGGATACGGGATGAAGTATTCGGCGTCATCCTTCAATATCGGATGCAGGAACAGCTACCGACATTCTTTTCATCAAATTTCACAATGGATGAATTGGAACAGCATTTGTCCGTCACTCAACGTGGAGATGAAGAGCCGCTGAAAGCAAAACGCATAATGGAACGCATACGTTATTTGACAAAAGAAATCGAAATGACTGGTCGCAACCGCCGCAATGGTTGAAAAGTTGATAAGTCCAACTGATATTTGACCAAGGAGTAAAAGCAGGTCAGCGAATCTTTACATGGACAGAAATGACCGGAGACAATCACCGCAACAAGTAATGCAAAAACTTAAACGGAGGATTTTTTATGAGGGCTATTTTTTCTAGTATATCTGTAGTTGGTCTATTTTTTATTTTAGCAGGATGCGGTAGTGCAGATAGCAACACAGGTTCTGTTGATTCGATTGATGCGGGTCAAACAGTAAAAACAAGCAGTACGAAAACGGAGGGACAAAGCATATTTGTAGGAACGATTGAAAGCATCACTCAAGTAGAAGCGGAAGAAGAAACGATTCAGCTGAAACTCGTCGATGTCATGGCAAAGGAAGATCCAGCGAATATGGGGACATCATTCAGCAATGACGGAGTGATTTTGAACGCTACTGCTGAAAAAATAAGCGTGGACATAAATGAACTAAAAATCGGTGACAAAGTCCAATTTACATTAGTTGAGATGCCAATCATGACGATGTCTATCCCACCACAAGTGCCTGGAGATTCGATCATTGACGTTTCGTTGAACAAATAATCAGAAACACTTTATTCAAAAAAATGAATATGTTGTTTTATAGAACAAAAAGGTATATTTTTTAAGGAGATCTGGGAATTTTTTTATTCCTAGTCTCCTTATTTTATATGGAAAATGCTATAATTACCTAGAAGGAGTGAAGCTATGAACCATTTAGATTTATCTCAGCGCTTAGCGGCAGTTGGTGACTTTGTCCCTGAATCTGCTCGTTTAGCAGACATTGGATCAGATCACGCATACTTGCCTGTTGCATTGATGCTAAAAGGAAAAATCGAATATGCAGTTGCAGGTGAAGTCGTTCAAGGTCCTTATGAATCAGCACGTAAGCAAGTCCAAAAAGATGGATTGGAAGATCGTATCACTGTACGTCTTGCAAATGGTCTAGATGCGATCCAACCGCAAGATGCTATAACGGCTGTCACAATCGCGGGTATGGGAGGTTCGCTGATCCGAGATATCCTAGAAGCTGGCAAGTTGAATCAACGCCTAAGTGGACAAGAACGTTTGATCCTTCAGCCAAATATCGGAGAGCGTACGTTACGATCATGGCTGCAAGAAAACCAATACAAAATCCAATCAGAAAAAATACTTGAAGAAAACAAAAAAATATATGAAATCATTGTAGCCGAAAAAGGACAAAAACCAGTTACTTACAGTGAAATGGAGCTGATGTTCGGGCCATTTCTGCTTGAAGAGAAAAGTGAGATCTTCAAATCAAAATGGACAAGAGAGCTTCAACAAAGAAAAGCTATCCGTGAACAGCTCAAACAAGCAGCTAATCAAGAGGCACGTCAAAAACAAATCGAGCAGGAAATCCAAATGATTGAGGAGGTTTTAGAGTCATGACAATCAGCGGACGTACCTTCATCCAAAAGTTTGAAAGCTATTGTCCTCAATGGCTAGCTGAAGAAGGAGACCCAGTCGGACTGCATATTGGAACATTAGATAAACCGATTCAACGGGTAATGATGACATTGGATGTTCGCCCAGAAGTGGTCGAAGAAGCAATCGAGAAAAAAATCGATCTGCTGATTGCTAAACATCCCCCAATCTTTCGTCCTGTAAAGCGGCTGACTACTGATCAGCCGCAAGAAAAAATGTATGCAGATCTGTTGAAACATGATATTGCCGTTTATGCGGCACACACGAATATGGATATTATTTGGGACGGACTGAATGACTGGTTTTGCGAACTTCTTGGTATTGAAGTGGAGAGTTATTTAGTGAAGACTCATGAAATCCATTATAAAAAACTGGCGGTTTATGTACCTGTGGATCATGCACAGAAAATGCGTGAAGCATTAGCTGCAGCTGGTGCTGGTATGCAAGGCGATTATACCGGTACAAGTTTTACCTCGATTGGACACGGTCGATTTACTCCGAATGTTGGTGCACAACCAGCGATTGGGAAAGTAGGGAAGACAGAACAAGTTCAAGAAGCAAAAGTCGAGGTTATTTTGCCCGAAACAATCGAAAAACAAGTGATTGATGCCATGCAATCAGTTCATCCTTATGAAGAACCTGCGTACAATCTTTTCGCAATTGATGCACCAGTCGAAAAGTTTGGGCTAGGTCGAATAGGTGAATTACCGCAAGAAATCCCCTTAGAAATATTTGTGGAACAAGTAAAAAAAGTTTTCCAATTAGAGGGACTGAGAATCGTTCAGCCTCAAAAAACAAAATCATCCATCAAGCGTATTGCGATTTGCGGTGGAAGCGGCGAAAAATTTTATCCGCAAGCAATCGCTCAAAGAGCAGACGTCTATATCACCGGAGACATCTATTATCACACGGCTCATGATATGCAAAGCGCCGGATTGATCGCAATTGATCCCGGACATTATATTGAATCGTTATGCAAGGAACGGTTCATCGAGAAATTTGAGACTTGGAAACAAGAAGAAAATTGGGCTATTGACTTTTTCGTCTCTGAAACGAATACAAACCCATTTCAATTTAATTAAAGGAGAGAATACTATGTACGAAAATCTTTTGCCACGTTTTTTACGGTATGTCAAAACAGAAACACGCTCCGATGCAACAAGCAAAACGACCCCATCGACTCAGACACAAGTTGCTTTTGCGCAAGAATTGAAAAAAGAATTGGAAGAGTTAGGTTTATCTGATGTTTTCTATAATGAAGACAATGGATTCGTTATGGGAACATTACCAAGCAATGTCGATCATGAAGTGCGTTCTATTGGATTTATTTCCCACATGGATACAGCAGACTTTAATGCAGTAGGAGTCAATCCACAAATCATTGAAAACTATGATGGAGAGTCTACGATCGTACTAGATGCGGAAGAACGTTACACGTTGAATACAAAAGATTTTCCAAATTTGAAAAATTATGAAGGTCACACGTTGATTACTACAGATGGCAGTACTTTACTGGGAGCAGATGACAAATCAGGGATTGCGGAAATCATGACTGCAATGGAAATCTTGATCAATAATCCTTCTATCCCTCATGGTACCATCAAAGTAGCTTTTGGACCTGATGAAGAAATCGGTGTCGGAGCGGATAAATTCGATGTTGAGCAATTCAATGTGGATTTTGCTTATACAGTAGACGGCGGTCCTTTAGGTGAATTGCAGTATGAAACATTCAGTGCTGCTCAAGCAAATATCACGATCCAAGGGAAAAATGTACATCCGGGGACGGCAAAAGATACGATGATCAATGCTTTACAGCTGGCCATTGATTTTCATAATCAGCTTCCAGCCGATGAAGTTCCAGAAAAAACAGAAGGATACGAAGGTTTCTTCCATTTGATGGCATTGAATGGAAATCCTGAAGAAGCTTCTATGAGTTATATCATTCGCGATCATGATCGTGAAAAATTCGAAGCGCGCAAAGCACAAATCACACATATCCAAGAAGAATTGAATCAACGATTTGATCAAGAACGAATCAAAGTAGATATGTATGATCAATATTACAACATGAAAGAAATCATCGAAAAAGATATGAGCATCGTGGAATTAGCGAAACAAGCAATGATCGAGCTTGGGATCTCTCCAGTGATCGAACCAGTCCGTGGAGGAACAGATGGTTCAAAAATCTCTTACATGGGGATTCCGACGCCAAATCTATTTGCCGGAGGAGAAAATATGCACGGTCGATTCGAATTTGTTTCTTTACAAGTAATGGAAAAAGCAACAGATGTGATTGTTAAAATTGCAGAATTGAACACAAAGAGTTAAAATCAAAAAAGAACAGCTTATGACAAGGCGTTCGTCCGATGATGGAATGTCATCTGTCTAAGGCTAAAGGGCAGGACAATGGAATGGATTGTCCCGCCCTCTTTTTTGAAGAGTAATTAGGAGGTAAAGAATGGAAAAGCTGCTAGTTTTTTATAACAAAAGTTCAGGGAAAGATGAGGGTGAGAAATTAGCACGCTGGTTTCAAGATTATGTAAAAGAAAAGCAACCGGAATTATTTGTAGATTTAGCTGAAACTGGCCCGTCGATTGACCATGCGGATTTAGTCAAGAAAGCAGAAGCTATAGGAGCCGATACTCTAGTGATCATAGGAGGGGACGGCACGATCCATCATATCGTTCAAGCGTTCCAGCAAACGTTATCTCAGTATCATATCGGGTTACTTCCAGGTGGAACAGTCAATAATCTCGCACGTGTCCTTGAAATCCCCTTGAAGAAAGAAGAGGCTGCTGATGTGATTCTAGAAGGAAATGTCCGAAAAATAGACTATGGCCAAGTCAATGATGCAGTCATTATCTCTACACTGACAATCGGTATCTTAGCCGATACAGCAGTTTGGATCAGTCAAGAAGAAAAACAGCGTTATGGCTCGTGGATTTTTATCAAGAAATTCTTTAAGTTATTGCTGAAGAAGAAAAAATATCATTTGGATTTAGAAACAGACGAGGAGCATTGGAAAGGAAAATCCCAGTTATTGACAGTCACGATGTCTAACTCCGTGGGCGGCTTTACAAATTTCGACGACTCAGCGACCCCAGATGATGGAAAATTCCATGTAACGATCGTACCTTCCTTAGATATTTTCCGATTTATTTTTTATTTGCCTAGAATCATGAGAGGAAAATTCTATACGATACCTGGCATCACTTATTTCACAGCCAAACGCATGAAAATCAAAGCACAGGAAAGATCTGTTGGCACTCGGACAGATGGAGACACGACAGATGATCTTCCAGTTGAATTATCTGTTGTATCAAAAGGATTAGCAGTTTATTCACCAAAAAAAGAAGAAAAAGATCAGAAATAGTAGTTAATAGAAAGTTGGAAGAAGAATAATGGATGTATTGTTACACAATCCTTTGTGGTTTTATCTATTCATTGTAAATTTTTATTTATTTTGTCTGATGGGATATGATAAACATCAGGCTCGAACTGGCGGCTGGCGTGTACCTGAAAATAATTTGATATTTGTCAGTCTGTTAGGCGGTGGTTTGGGAGGATTGATTTCTCGGAAAGTTTTTCATCATAAAACAAGGAAAAAGAAGTTTACCGTAGGATTCACTGCGGGTGCGCTTGTTGATTTGATTCTCATTTATTTTTTCCATTAAGGAGCAGGAGATGTCATCTAAAGGAACGAAAATTAAAATCATTCTGAATCTGCTTTTGCTGATTGCGATTTTTGCTATTATTTATTATTTAATCAATCAATCATTTGCAGATATCTTTGCCGAATTACTGTCTACCAGTGTTGTCGTTTTGGCAGCCACTGTTATATTAGGGACAGTTTACCAAATCGCTGAAGGGCGCTCGATCAAAGAGATTGCGGAACCTTTCGCGCCGAATTTTACAACGAAAGATGGGTTTCTGACCTCTAGCTATATTGCATTTTATCGAATCGTTTCATTTGGTACAGGAACATTGATCTCGGAAATTTATTTTTATAATAAAAAAGGAATGAAACTGTCTCAGGGAGCAGGGGTGACAGCACTCCATATGATCATGTACAAACTTGCAGTGATTACCTATGCGTTAGCTGGCTTGCTCATCCAATTCTCTCTTTTTTATTCTAATAGTCCGTCAATGATCTGGTTTATTATTGCTGGCATTCTTTTGACGATCGTGATTGTTGCCTTTTTATTGGTAATGTCCATCAGTCTGAATGTCCAAATATTTTTTGTCAGCTTATCGAATAAGTTATTTAAGAGTGAGCGTTTGCGAAAATGGGTGGATACATGTAATCAGCAGATCTACTCTTTAAGGGAAACGGTCCAAACCATTATCCAAGACAGGACTGCGCTATTGCGGATTTATCTATGGAATATGTTGAAACTTGTATTTTGGTATGTACTTCCCTATTTGATTCTGATTGAAAACCATCCTAAAATAGATTTCCTACTGACCATTTCGTTTATCAGCTTTGCAGTAGTGCTTTCAGGAGTTATTCCTACGCCAGCTGGTATTGGATCCTTTGAATTTGTCTACTTGTTATTGTTTAGACCAGTTGTCGGAACAGTTGACGCAGTTTCTTCGCTTTTGTTGTATCGTTTCAGTTCCTTTATCTTGCCATTTCTCTATGGATTTGTGTATGTGATTGCTGAACGGCGAAGAGTGATCAAAGAAGAAATAATAGAAGTAAAAAAAGAGAATAAAGAAAATCAAGGGTAGGTCTTTTATAAGATCTACCCTTTTTTTTATAAAAGAAAAACATTAGGAAGCTATGTCACTTGAACATGTAAAAATATTTTTTCTTGAAGCAACTCTACCAATGCATTTATTCTTGACTGTCTTTTTTTAAAAGAACCATTAAGATGCTTAATAGAACAACAAACAAAGCAGAAAAAAATACTCCCTGATAACCATCAATTGAAAAAGTACTTTTACCAAACAATTGGAATACGATACCAAAAAAAGTGATCATGAAGCTTTGACCTAGATTTCTGCAAAGGGTGATGAAACCAGATACCGTACTGATATTTTTATCTGTAGCTAAAGCTTGTGCAGACAAGACACTTGTAGTAACCGTTGTGCCAGTACCAAATCCTGAAAAAGAGGCTAAGATAAGGAGAACGAAATAAGGCGTCATTTGCGGTAGAAATCCTAAAATAAGAAAAACTAAACCATTCATCCCCATACAAAAGGTTAACAAACGTTTCGTTCCAAAATATTTTCCTAATGGCACAGCAATCATCGATCCAGTAATAAAAAAGACAGAGGAAGGTAAAAGCGCTAAACCACCAAGGCTAGGAGATAAAGAAAGTTGCGTCTGAATCCATAACGGAAGATATACTTGAAACCCCATCATTGCTCCATTCATGAGAAAAGTAACGAGGTTGAACAAAAGAAAGTCAGATGATCTCAATGTTTCGACAGGTAAGACTGGTTCCTTTACTTTATTTTCATAGGAAAGCAAAATGAAAGAAACAAGGATACCAAAAAGGAAGACGCCACCACCAAGTATAAAATGATCTGGTATTATCTGGATACCAACTAGTAAAAGAAATAAACTTGTAACCAGAAAGAGATATTGTCCCAGTTCTTGATAAGAAAAAGAGACAGACGGACGTTTTTCTTCATCATAGAATAAAAGTAAGATCAGAATCGTTATTAAGCCAACAGGAATGTTTATAAAAAACACCCAGTGCCAACTAAAGTTTTCGACCAATAGCCCTCCTAAAAGAGGAGCAGCTAACGAAGCAATCCCCCATGCCGAATTATTCAATCCCATTATTCTTCCGCGAGATTCATAATCAAATAAATCACCAATCAGAGAGAAAGTAATGGGCATGATTCCTCCCGCACCTATTCCTTGAATTATCCTAAAAAATACCAGAATAAAAAATGATTGGGAAATACCGCAAAGAAAAGTACCTGTCATAAACAAGAGCAATCCAATGATAAAAATCGGTTTCTTTCCATACTGATCCTCCAGACGGCTGAATACAGGTGTTGACAATGCACTGGAAAATAAGTAACTAGAAAATAGTAAGGCAATCGGGATTTCACGACCAAAACTATTAGCAATAGCATTAGCAGCTGTGATGACGATCGTGGATTCGACTGCAGTCATAAATGCAGCAAGATAGATTGCTAGTAATATCCATCTTTTTTTTGGTTGACTCATCTTTTTTCCTCCTAAAAATCTTTTTAAGCATCCTACAAATTGACAAGTTCAATTATTTGTTTTAGAATATGCTTGCGCACGCAATTATATGCCTTGCGAGAATAGTTTGTCAACTAAAAGGAGGAGAAGAATGGAAAACAAAGGCGAAAGCAATTTAAAGTGGTTAGCCAAATTGACCCGAATTTATCAAAAAGAATTAGACCAAGCACTAGCTCCGCTCAAATTAAATTCAACGAATTATTACTTTATTGTGAAAATCCATGATTATCACCAATTGAAACAAGAAGAATTAATCAAATTGACCGGATTGGATGGAAGCAATGTCACCAGAACAATACAGAAGTTGACGAAGATGGGGTTAGTGACAAAAGAAAAAAATACACAAGATCGAAGAAGTTTTCTTTTAGAATTAACTGAAAAAGGACAAGAACTTCACGCTCAAGTAGTAGAATCTGTAGAAAATGCTCAGAAGAATTTTCTGTCAAAATTGACAGCGGATGAGCAAGGAACATTTGAGTATCTGTTAGGAAAGTTGGCACAAGAAGAATAGAAGGGTGATCCTCATGGAAAATACATCCAATGTACTAAAGGGACTAGTAGAAATTCCTAATCATTACGAATTAGTCAATGAATTAATAGAACAAAGAAACAAAAAGAAAGTCAACATCATCCGTTATCAAAATCAAGGAATCTATCTTCATAATGGACCAAGAATCATTGAAGTCATGGAAGGAAAGCATTTAGTCAGTTTTAAGAATCTGACCGAAATACCTGAAGGAAAATTGTTATCAATCGAACGTGCCAAAGCTTTAGCTGAAAAGATATTTCATAAGTTCAATCCAACCTATGCGAAAGGGTTGACATTTATGCGCATAGAGCAACAAAAACGTAGCTTTATAGATGAAAACAGCGTGGAACAAACATTTCCTGTTCAATGGATCAAATTTGCTCATCGAAATGGAAGCTACAACTGGGTTACATTAGGAGCCAACGGCAAACTCATTGAGATGGAAATCGACTCAAGGTGGGATTATTTTCACGGACGCCGACAAACGGAAATGTGGGACAATGACGATTGGGTATTAGCTCGTGAAGGAAAAGGGCCTCAGCTTCCAAGTCCGAATGCATTAGCTTAACAAGGAGGGACAGAAATGAACACGAATGGACTATATGATGAATTTGATCTAGAACTTTTAGGAAATCTAAGAAATCGGCTCCAGAGACTAGAAGATACAGACTATATGACTGCCTACTATAAAGGATACAGTGCTAGTGGAATGACACTGGACGAAATAAAAGAAGAAATAGAAGAACTGTCTCACACGATTCGAGAATTAGAAGATCGTATGGAAGAAACACAGTGGTGAAAAATATAGTTATTAAAAGCAAGTATTTAACGTAAATAATCAATGAAAAAAGAGCCAAACAGCTAAAATATTATTCTTCTATTGAAAAAGAACGCATGCCAAGTAACCATAATGGGTAAGATGATTTTACGTTTGTTTGGCTCTTTTTTTGTATACATACAATCAATTTTGTTTTTTTAAGATTTATATAAGACGAGAAAAAAAGTCAAAAAACTATGTGTATATTTTGACCAAAATTGACCAAAGCGATATAATAGTTTTTGTAAAGATCAAAGAAATAAGTGATCTTACCTTTAATTAGGAGGTATACCTGTATGAATATTGAGAAAATGACCACGACGCTTCAAGAAGCGATTGCTGAAGCTCAACAGATTGCGGTCACTCGAAAACACCAAGATATCGACATTGCCCATGTATGGAAAATCTTCTTACAACCTAATCATTTTGGTCGAAATTTCTATACGGATGCCGGATTGGACGTCGAATCTTTTGAACATGAAATCGATCGTCTACTGGATGAATATCCAGTTGTTTCTGGTGGAAACGTCCAATATGGACAAAACCTCAGCCAGAACTTCTTTCGATTATTGAATGAAGCAGACCAAATACGTGAAAGCTTCGGCGACGAGTTTCTTTCAACGGAAGTCGTTATTTTAGCGTTGATGAAATTAAAAAATTATCCGTTAACTGTTTATTTGAATAAAAACGGATTATCTGAAAAAGAATTGCGTAAAAACATTGAAGAGATGAGAGGAGGAGAAAGGGTGACCTCGCAAAACCAAGAAGAACAATACAAAGCATTAGAAAAATACGGCGTTGATTTAGTACAGCAAGTCAAAAGTGGAAAAATGGATCCAATCATCGGTCGTGATGAAGAAATCCGTGATGTCATCCGTATTCTTTCACGAAAAACAAAAAATAATCCTGTTCTGATAGGAGAACCCGGTGTAGGGAAAACGGCGATCGTTGAAGGACTTGCTCAACGTATCGTACGCAAAGATGTGCCTGAAAATTTAAAAGATAAAACGATTTTTTCATTAGATATGGGTGCATTGATCGCTGGAGCAAAATTCCGCGGTGAATTTGAAGAAAGACTAAAAGCGGTCTTGAAAGAAGTCAAAAAAAGTGATGGGCGTATCCTCTTGTTCATTGACGAAATCCACAATATCGTAGGAGCAGGAAAAACAGAAGGAAGTATGGATGCCGGAAATCTGTTGAAACCAATGCTTGCTCGCGGTGAATTACATTTGATCGGTGCCACAACTTTAGATGAGTACCGTCAATATATGGAAAAAGACAAAGCGTTGGAACGTCGCTTTCAAAAGGTATTAGTCAAAGAACCAACAGTGGAAGATACGATCAGTATTCTGCGTGGATTAAAAGAACGTTTTGAGATCCACCATGGTGTTAACATCCATGACAACGCATTAGTAGCAGCAGCTACTTTATCTGACCGTTATATTACTGATCGGTTCTTACCGGACAAAGCAATCGATTTGATCGATGAAGCCAGTGCAACGATTCGGGTAGAAATGAACTCTATGCCAACGGAATTAGATCAAGTTACCAGACGTTTGATGCAGTTGGAAATCGAAGAAGCTGCACTGAAAAAAGAATCAGATGATGCAAGCAAAAAACGACTGAAAAATTTGCAAGAAGAATTAGCTGAACTTCGTGAAGAAGCAAATGCAATGAAGATGCAGTGGGAAACAGAAAAAGAAGAGGTCAATTCTGTTTCAGCAAAACGTGCTGAAATCGATAAAGCAAAACACGAATTAGAAGATGCAGAAAATAATTATGATTTAGAACGCGCTGCTGTATTGCGTCATGGTACGATACCTCAATTAGAAAAAGAATTGAAGGAATTAGAAGCCAAAGCAAAAGACAGCGAGATTAAGATGGTTCAAGAGTCCGTTACCGAAAATGAGATTGCTCAAGTCGTTGGCAGATTAACGGGTATCCCCGTAACGAAACTTGTAGAAGGCGAACGAGAAAAACTGATTAAATTGAATGAAACACTTCACAAACGAGTGATTGGTCAAGATGAAGCAGTTGATGCGGTCAGTGACGCGGTGATTCGTTCACGTGCTGGATTGCAAGACCCAAATCGTCCTCTAGGTTCTTTCCTTTTCCTAGGACCAACTGGTGTCGGAAAAACCGAATTAGCGAAAGCTTTAGCTGAGAACTTATTTGACTCAGAAGATCATATGGTACGGATCGATATGAGTGAATATATGGAAAAACATGCTGTGTCTCGTCTAGTCGGAGCTCCTCCAGGCTATGTAGGTTACGAAGAAGGTGGACAATTAACGGAAGCTGTCAGACGAAATCCTTATACAATCGTCTTGTTGGATGAAATCGAAAAAGCGCATCCCGATGTCTTCAATATCTTGTTACAAGTCCTAGATGACGGACGCCTAACCGATTCAAAAGGGCGAGTAGTTGATTTCAAAAATACGGTTCTAATCATGACTAGCAATATCGGTTCACAGTTACTGTTGGAAGGTGTGACTGCTGATGGAACGATTCCAGAAGCAGTGGCTGAACAAGTCAACACGCTATTACGTGGAAACTTCAAACCAGAATTCTTGAACCGAATCGACGACACGATTTTATTTACACCATTGAGCCTAGACAACGTGAAAGGAATCGTTGACAAAATGGTGGCGCAATTGGCACAACGTCTGGAACATCAAGAAATCCTGTTGACAATCAGTGATGAAGCCAAAACGTGGATTGCTGAAAATGCTTATGAACCAGCATATGGTGCAAGACCATTGAAACGATTTATCACTAAGGAAGTAGAAACACCACTGGCTAAAGAAATCGTTGCAGGACATGTTATGCCTAAATCAAAAGTAACGATTACTTTACTTGATGGACAACTTCATTTCAAAACAGAAGAGCTAGAAGAAATCGTCTAATCTTCCATTGAGACTATAAAAGAAAAAAGGGGTCTGACACAACTAGTGTCAGACCTCCTTTTTTTCAAATAAACAGTGTTCCAGAAGTAGCTTCTTCGAAAAATAAGCCGAAATTTCTTGAAGCTGCCCGCTTCTGTCACAACCTCTTTTATTAGGTATTTTTCACTTTTTCTAATTTATAACTTTCAAAGTAACGCTCATCTTTTTTACTTTGAGACCATGCAAACAATCCCATTAAGGCAGCACCTATCGTATTTGTCAGCAAGTCGCCCATCGTATCCATCAATGCAGCTCGTCCGACAAACAGTGTGCCATCAGAAGCAGCAAAACGTTGAAGATTCATGCCTAAGAACTGGTCGCATAAAAATTTCCCAGAACTCCCAAAACACGCCGCAAAGTCCAGCAAACGCAAAGCCGAATAAGAGGAACAACCAAGGACTGGTTTTTGATATCTCCGCATCTTTCATCAAGTAACCAATCAATCCATAGCCAAGAGCTGTCAGGACCATTGGACTCACCGCATGTAAGATTTTGTCCCAAAAAGAGATGATACTGATCAAATGCATCCCTGTACCTAAAAAGACAGAGATGAATAAGAAGAACCAGTAAAACAAAACGATTGCTGCTGGAATTTTAAGTTTGAAAACTGTCAAAATGACTTGTGGCATGAAGATCAATGCAATCCCTAATAAAGATTCCACGATAAATGTGATTCCTTGAGAAGTCGAATACTTTTGGGTGATAAATTCATAAAAATTATAGCAGACAACGAATACACCAAAAGCAAGTAAAGCTATTTGAACCTTTTTGATTTCTTTAATCACTGAAAGTCCCTCCATCTAAAAATCTTTTTACTTCTGAAAGCAACTCAGTCTCTGAAGAAACCACTTTTCCGTTCAATTTGATCAGTCCTACTGTATATAAGTTCAGATAGTGAAATTGATTTTCAGCTGTTTCTTGTAGCGCAGCGATTTTTTTCGGGTGGGTTCCGCCTTGCTGCCGAGTATCAGTATACAAGCCAATCACTGGGATACCTTTCGCATAAGCCACACCGATTTCCGATGCTACGCCAGCATCAATCGTCAATCCATCTAATAAAGCAATCATCAAATCGCTTTCCAACACTTTTTCTGTGTCTGCAAGAGCAATCATCAGACTGTCTGCATAAGCAGTTTTGTCATTGATTGCTTCATTTTCTTGAGGAAGATAAATTGAAAGTTCAGGAGAGAGCGCTCTGACTTCTTTCACTATCTGCTCGTTATATAACAAATCACTTTTAGCAAACATTGGTGCGGCAAAATAAATTTTCATCTAAACATCATCCTTTTTATTAAAAATAATCGCTAAAATAAGCTTCCATGTTTGGAATGATACGCTCTAGTGACTTCAGTGTTTCTTCATCTGTTTCTAACCGTTCGATTCTTGCCAAATAAGAAGCACGTCGATAATTCATCATCAAGCAAGTCAATGTTTGGATATTCAATCGAACGGGGTTTCCTATAGGTTCATTCAAGACACAGACTTTTCCTTGATCATCCCATGTTAAAGCAAAGACGCCATTATTCCAAGGAGCGACAGGATCTTCAATGATGAAATGAAAAGCATCAGCTGTTCCAACAAACGGAAACCGTTGAAGGAATTCTTTTACATCAACGATCCGAGCCATAAAATATGGTTCGATCTGCTCTTTGATCTGACTGTCTTCAATCAAAAAAGCTAAGGGCTCATTTTTGTAAATATCTCCATGTACCCAGTAAATCATGGAAAAATGAGCGGAAATAAAGTTCCATAAGCCATTTCGAGCTTCTTGATCAAGATAGAACATTTCTTTTACGTGAAATATTTCTTCAGCTACCCAGTAGAATAGAACACCTCTTGGTTCATGATTGCTATCGTAGTAGACAGCGGCTGTGCGCTCATCTTCATTTTCGAAACGCCAATATTCTTCCCAATGAAAATCACTGCGGAATAAAGCGCCATGGTTTCGTTGGGCAAATTTGTTATAAACGGCAAATACGTCTGGATGATCAACTGGTAATCGCTCAACCATACCACTTACTGGGACTTGTTTAGGTAGTTGAGTATCTCTGATTTTAAAGGAAAGTTTATCAGACATAATCTCCCATCCTTTGCGCCGATAATAGGGGATACTGTAAGGATACAAATAAGAGATCCATTGCTTGTTCTTGCGCATATTATCCAATGCAACGATGATTAGATCTTGCATCAATCCGTGGTTCGCATATTCTGGATAAGTTCCAACTCCAGTCACGCCCCCCATTTTATAACGTGCACCGTGAATATTGACTTCACAAGGATAGATAGCGATTTGAGAGATCAGTTTGTTTTCATGGAACCACCCGAACACTTTCGATACTTCTAAAATCGGTCTTTTGGAACGGATAAAAGCTCGTTTATTCTCAAACCCGCTTTCCTCGATATCTGCTTCAGTCACTTGGAACACATAGGAAAGTAATTCGTTGAACTGATCGATATGTTCTTGAGTGACTGGTTTTAATTCAAGATTTTCTCTAAAATCTTTTTGATCCATTTTTTCATCTCCATTTATTAGCTTGATAACAGTATAGCAAAATTCTACCAAAAAAACTTCTAAAGCTGACT
This sequence comes from Enterococcus sp. NBRC 3427, assembly GCF_007996925.1. NCBI lineage: Bacteria > Bacillati > Bacillota > Bacilli > Lactobacillales > Enterococcaceae > Enterococcus > Enterococcus sp. NBRC 3427. The sequence goes on from NZ_BJLL01000011.1 coordinate 23,699, forward strand.
AATTAAAAAGTCTTTAAATTACTGCTTTTCGTTGGTATAATGGAAAGTGCTGATTATATGAAAAGAGGAGACGCTATGGATATAAAGAAAATGAAAGAACGCCAAGAGCAGATTCGCAATTTTTCGATCATTGCTCATATCGACCATGGAAAATCTACATTGGCCGATCGTATTTTAGAAATGACGCACACTGTGACGTCTCGCGAAATGCAAGATCAGCTGTTAGACTCGATGGATTTGGAACGTGAACGTGGAATCACGATTAAATTAAATGCTGTAGAACTCAATTACACAGCGAAAAACGGAGAAACATATATCTTTCACTTGATCGACACTCCAGGGCACGTCGACTTCACCTATGAAGTCTCTCGAAGCCTTGCTGCCTGTGAAGGCGCCGTTTTAGTGGTCGATGCAGCCCAAGGAATCGAAGCCCAAACATTGGCCAATGTTTATTTAGCTTTAGACAATGATTTGGAGATCCTGCCAGTCATCAATAAAATCGACCTACCCGCAGCAGATCCCGAACGTGTCCGTCAAGAAATCGAAGACGTAATCGGAATCGATGCTAGTGAAGCTGTATTAGCCAGTGCCAAATCAGGGATTGGGATTGAAGATATTCTCGAGCAGATCGTGGAATATGTTCCAGCACCAAGTGGAGACTTAGATGCACCGCTAAAAGCTTTGATCTTTGATTCTATTTATGATAGTTACCGCGGTGTTGTTCTAAATGTCCGAATCACGGACGGTATGGTCAAACCCGGAGATAAAATCAAACTGATGAGTAATGGCAAAACATTTGATGTTACAGAGGTCGGGGTCTTCTCGCCAAAAGCAGTTGCTAGAGACTTTTTGATGGTCGGTGATGTCGGTTATATCACAGCAAGTATCAAAACTGTCCAAGACACTCGAGTAGGGGATACAGTAACGTTAGCAGACAATCCTGCCGCTGAAGCTTTACCAGGTTACCGAAAAATGAATCCGATGGTTTATTGTGGTCTTTATCCAATTGATACTTCTCGTTACAACGATTTGCGGGAAGCTTTAGAAAAACTGCAATTGAATGATGCTGCTTTACAATTCGAACCAGAAACTTCTCAAGCATTAGGATTTGGGTTCCGCTGCGGATTCTTAGGACTTCTTCATATGGATGTCGTCCAAGAACGTTTGGAACGGGAATTCAATCTAGAATTGATCACGACTGCACCATCCGTTATTTACCATGTTAATAAAACAGATGGTACGACTGCTACAGTAGATAATCCGGCAGATTTCCCTGAACCTGTAACAATCCAAGATGTAGAAGAACCATTTGTCAAAGCACAGATTATGGTGCCCAATGATTTTGTCGGTGCAGTCATGGAACTTTCTCAACGAAAACGTGGAGAATTCATTACGATGGATTATTTAGACGATTACCGAGTAAATGTCGTCTACAATATTCCGCTTTCTGAAATCGTCTTTGACTTTTTTGACAAATTGAAATCAAGCACGAAAGGCTATGCCTCATTGGATTATGAAATGTCTGGTTATCAAAAAAGCAAGTTAGTGAAGATGGACATCTTGCTGAATGGAGAAAAAGTCGATGCATTAAGCTTTATCGTTCACCGAGACTTTGCCTATGAACGTGGAAAAGCAATCGTTGAAAAACTGAAAAAACTAATCCCACGCCAACAATTTGAGGTGCCAATCCAAGCAGCTATTGGACAAAAAATCGTTGCCCGTTCAGACATCAAGGCCTTGCGTAAAAACGTCTTGGCTAAATGTTATGGTGGAGATGTTTCTCGTAAACGTAAACTCTTAGAGAAACAAAAAGAAGGGAAGAAGCGGATGAAACAAATCGGCTCCGTCGAAGTTCCGCAAGAAGCCTTCATGGCCGTTCTGAAAATGGATGAGGAAGAAAGTAAGAAGTAGCAAGGGATTTAATGAATAAAGAAAAAACCTTGCGCTGACTTTTCCCACGTTTTTCCCACGTTAAAATGGGAGATGATTAAAAGACATTATCACGTAACATCTTTTCAAAGATGTCGATAGTGTCTTTTTTCATTTTTTAGTTACATGTGCGTAAGTATCCATAGTAGTAGCTAATCTAGAATTACCAAGTCGAGCCTGGATTTCTTTTGGGTTTGCCACCGGATTGTCACCGGTGGCTTTTTTGTTGGTAAAATTCTCCATGATATCTACCATTTCAATTCTCATTTTATTTGTAATATGAGAATAACTGTCCATCTAATCATGTTTTGGATGCCTTGAAATTAGAGGATTAGTCGGAAACAACTTTGGATTAATCAAAAGAATCCATGTATAAACTGAGTGATGCGTTTAAATTAGCGCAAAATTCCTAGCTATTTTAAAAAATAGTTTGGCTATAATCTCTCAAAGAGTGTATTTATTCAAGCAACTTTTTAGAAAAAAATAGACTAGAAACAAAAAAAGCCAGCCGTAAGAGCTGGAAAACTTAATTTTTTGTATTCAGATAAATTAGTATGCAAATAAAAAATACTATCGAAAATACTAACCCAACTAAATAATTGGATAAAAAAAGGGGATCAGCATCTGAATCATCCCAAATCTGAATCATGAAATAGATAAATGGGAGGGATGAGACGATCAGTAAACAATCTTTTTTACGCCATATTTTTAAACAGTGTAGAACAATAATTTTATATGCACAAGTAACCCAGAATAAAATTTTACTAATAAATAACAAAGTTATATCCCCTTTATTTTTTCTCTTTCGCAATATATTTATCTTATCATTATTTATTTATTATGAGAAATAAATGAGATTGAAGGGGGAAGTCGGTAATAAAAGGCTTACACAAAAATGAAGGGTTGCTTAGATACGTAGATTACTACAGTATAATAAGAACGATTTCAAGCTATATGATCATTGATACATAAGTTCAGAAAATCGACTTAAAATGTTATTGATTGATGAGAATTGGAGAAACAGCAATGAATAAATTGAGTAAACAAGAATCGAATGTACTGAAGGAAACATTTGAAAAAGAATACGGAGTTTCTACAGAAGAAGTATATAAAGCGGCAAGTCAGGGTGTTGCTATTGCAAGTGAGGCTATTCGTAAGCTTGGATTTCTATATAAGATGATGCTCGTCAATGGGAGGGAACGGAATGAAAATAAAAGACGGATGTTACGCTAGTAGTCATGGTATAGACGGTTTAATACTAGATATGCCGATAAAGTACCCTAATTAATTCGGATTGAAAGAATGATGAAATGCGATAAACAGCAACGGTTGAAAAATAGTAAGAACAATTAGGAAGAGTTGAAATTCACATCCTTGTTCTTACTATTTCCGTTGCTGTCTATTAATTTATAAACATCGAAGTTACGTTTATTTAAAATACATCAATTACTTATTGTCAAAGATAGATATAATACGCATCAGCTTCCGAAGTAGCAGAATTTACCTTATGGAGTCCTTCTAATTTGATGTGGAGTTCTTTGGCAACTTCTTGAATATATTTGTTAAATATACTATTTTCTAATTTTAAATAATTAGCAATCTCTATAGAAATAACTTTTTTACGTTCTTTTCCTATGAACTGAATATTAAACTGTCTTATTACACTGTTTCTATCACTTTCATTAGGAAAGCTACTCATCATCGATACATATTCTTTTATAGACATAAGAGTACTTTTTATCATTTGGAATTCATCCATAATTTCACCTTCTCTAATTATTTTAATTTTAATTTAATTATACATGATACTTTTGTTTCTATCCATTTTTTTGCTGAAGAGAAGATTATGGTCATTATGCAGGAGAAGAATTAGGAGGGAGCTAATTTAATCTACACAAGATAAATCAGAAATTTATTTAAATGAGTAAAAAAGAGAAAATAGGGCAAGGAAAGTTTAGCGACTATCGCTAGGCGAAAAGATAAACCGCTTCTTTTTTATTTTTTAATTACATAGACATTCAGAAAAAAAGACAATCAACTAGTGATCGTCTTTTAGAAAGTTACCAATTAATTTTATAATATTGCTAGAAAATAAGATAAGAGCAAGACCTAAAATATTTACAAAAAAATTGAAATCTAAAAAAATAGCATTAAGAATAACAAGAATCATTCCGATGTATAAAAATATATTAGTGTTAAGTTTATTGATAGGTGTCATGTTTCTATCTCCAATCACTTTTAGAAAAGAGTATCTCTTATTCAATTTGTAGTCAATACCTTAATAAAAATGTCGGCAGAAATAAGAAGAATCAAGATGAAACAGATAGATGTCTATTAATAGTACTAGTATAAAGACAAAAACAATAAGTGAGAAAATTTGTAGTTATAAAAGTATAAAAATTAATCATTCTTATAAAGATAACGTAAAACAACGATGAAAAGAATAAGTGATAAAAACAACCCAACTACGTAAAAAAATAATGCTGAAAGCGATTGATAAAATGTATATTGCACTATTTTTATTATAAAAATTGCTGTTGGAAAAAAAGAAAGTATTAATATAACTGTTTTTCTAGAACGTTTAGTGAAGTAAAAGAAAGAGCTGATACCAATACAAACTGGAATCCAAAATAAAAGCATGCTAAATGTGACCACCGTATCATCTCCTATATAGTTTTATGTCAATTAGGATAATAGCATTTTATCAATTAATAACCAAATATTAAGGATAATAGTTTCTTTCGAATGGACTACAAGCACACCAGAATGAAAAATTCAGAAAACCAGAACTAACTGCAATAAAAGCAAAGTTTAAAAAATACGGTGTTCCTAAAGAAGCAGCGTATAAAGTTGCGAGCAATTGTATTTCCGGCCATCATTCGGGTTGAAAATCCAAGTAGTTAACGAAGAACAAAAAGAAAGTAGATAGATATGAGATTATTAATCGGAGATCTCGCTCGTTCATTAACCAATTGTTGTGTTCTTTCTGAAATTTTACATCTTTAAGTCTTATATCGAGTGATTATCCTTGTGTTAGTATTATATCCGTGTTATAGTAAATAAGTAATCTAATTTGAAACGTAATCTGAGCGATATATTCACACTATAAAAACTCCTTTTACCAAGTAATATTAATTGCAATAAAACACGTATTATATACGTATCAGGAGGAAATATATATGAATAACGGTACAGTAAAATGGTTTAACTCAGATAAAGGTTTTGGTTTCATCACTGGTGAAGATGGAAATGACGTATTTGCTCATTTCTCAGCAATCCAAGGAGAAGGCTTTAAGTCTTTAGATGAAGGCCAAGCAGTTACTTATGATATTGAAGAAGGTCAACGTGGTCTTCAAGCAGTAAATATCGTAAAATAATGTTGAACGTTAACCGCCTCATATGAGGTGGTTTTTTTGTTTATGTTAGTAGAAACAATCCCTCACTGTAATATTAGGTGAGGGATTGTTTTCGTTCATTGATTAAGTTTAACACTATTGTTTGCTTTAGTTTGTTTATTTCTGTCACTCAGTTTTTATCTGAAACCGTCAAATCATAAAGAAGCTACTTTTTTGAGCAAAGGAATTTACATATTTTATCAAAGAAGGTTTAATGGTTTAAACTTATAAACCAAAGGAGTGAGCTACAATGATTAGACATGATCGCTTAAAAACAGAACTAGAATCATTGAGTGGTTTTTTAGCAGCTTTAGGAGACACAAAAAGACAATTGATCTTGATTAGATTATTAAATGAAAAAAGCTGTCATGGTTTGCAAGTAGGAGAACTAACTGACGATACAGGTTTATCAAGACCAGCAGTATCGCACCACTTGAAAATTTTAAAAGACGCCGATTTATTGGAGGTCAGAGAAGAAGGAACTAAAAATTTTTACTATTTAAAACACGAAAATAAAAATATATACAAATTAAGAGATTTTTTGAATGATGTAATAGATGAAATGGAGGAGCTAAAAAACAGTGAAGAAAATCCTGATCGTTGAAACAAATGTCAATCAATACAAAGGAACAAATAAAGCTACTGGGCTTTGGCTAGGAGAAACAGTAGAATTTTTAGCAGAAATCTATAAATATCAGTTTGAAGCTGATTTTGTTAGTCCGTTAGGTGGCTATGTGCCGATTGATCCTCGAAGTATGAAAAATCTAGATTCTGATGTTATGGACATTTATTCTAATAAAACATTTATTGAAAAAGGTTTGAAGAATACATTGTCTCCTGCAAACATAAAGAGTGAAGATTATATTGCTATTTACTTTACCGGAGGACATGGTGTCATGTGGGATTTTCCAGAGAATAACGCATTACAAAAAATAGCTAGTGATATTTATGAATCAAATGGATATGTATTATCTGTGTGCCACGGTATAGCAGGTTTATTGAATATCAGACTTGCTAATAATGACTATTTAATAGCAAATAAAAAATTGACTGGTTTTACTAAAATGGAGGAACGATTAGCGATGAAAAGCAAAATAGTTCCTTTTGATAATGAAGAGATGACTGTAAGGAGAAAAGGACATTTTATCAAGAAGCGTTTCTTTAAGAGTCATGTGGTAAAGGATGGACATCTGATAACTGGACAAAACCCGTATTCAACAAGAGAACTAGCACGAACATTCATCAAGGAGGTTATCTAAATGCAAACAGTTATTGGCAGTAATGGCCAAATTGGATACGAATTAGCAAAAGAGCTCAATCAAACGTACGGGAAACAGCTGCGCTTAGTTAGTCGAAATCCGAAATCAATCAACGATACAGACGAACTGATCTCAGCGGATATTTTAGATCGTGAGGCAACTATTCGTGCTGTAGCAGGAAGTGAGATTGTTTATTTTGCTGCAGGATTACCGATGGACTCCGAACAGTGGAAAACAAAATTTGAAATCATGTTAGAAAATGTCATACAGGCTTGTAAAGAAACAAAGGCGAAATTAGTTTTTTTCGATAACACTTATATGTACGAAAAAAATGACACGGAACAATTTGAGGATAGCAAATTTATTTATGATGGTATCAAATCCACTGTTCGAGCTAAAATGGCAGATCGGCTAGTGACTGAAATGGAGAATCCTGACATCGATGTGATGATTTGTCGCGCTCCTGAATTTTATGGACCTAATAAGACGCAAAGTATTACAAACAGTTTATTGTTTAACCGAGTGAAAGACGATAAGACTGCTTTGGTACCAATTTCTGATCAAACTTTAAGGACCTTGATTTGGACACCTGATGCTAGTAAAGCCATGGCGCTTTTAGCAAATCAGACTGACACTTATAACCAAACCTGGCATCTACCTTGTGATGTAAGTCGAACATATGAAGAGATGATAAAGTTGATGGAAGAAAAGCTGCGCAAACCGGTAAAATATAAAGTGATCAAACAATGGATGTTTGATCTGGGTTCTATATTCAATAAAAATATGCAAGAGCTAAAAGAGTTACTACCTCGATACCATTATAACAACAAGTTTAATTCTGATAAATTTAAAAAGAAATTTCCAGATTTTGAAATAACAACATTCTCCAATGCATTAGACGAATTATTCAAATTAGAAAAGTAATGCTACTCGAGAGAAAAAGCGATAGTTGACATCCGCTAAATATGGAAAGCCAACTATCGCTTTTTTGTTTTATGTCATGGCTAGAATAACAGTTGCCAAGTAAAGCCAAACTTGTCAGTCACCCAGCAAACTTCTGTATACTTCTCGTAATTTTTTTCATGCATCATTACGGTTCCGCTATCTTTTAATGTATGAAATGCTTGATCAAATTCTTCCTGATTATCTACTTCAATCAAAATGGTAGATGCCCAGGTGGAGATAGGTGCAGGGAAATCTTTTGACATATCCAAAAATCCAATTACTTGATTGCCTAATTTAAGTTCGCCTTCAAGGATAAGATCCGATTCCTCTTTACTGGCATCTCCATACCGATTCAACTTGGTGATTTGGGAGTTAGGAAAAGCTTTGTGATACCAATTGATTGCTTCTTCTGCTTGACCATTATACGTCAAAAACGGTAATATTTGCTTCATCTTTTTCCCTCCTGATTCCTTTTTTGAGATCGATTGCAAAGCGATTGTAACATGGAATGGATAAAAAAGACTAAAGATAGGAACTAAATCGAAATGGTGAATTCTCCTGTATAAGTTTCAGGGGATTCTTTAAGTGTTCATGACAAGTTTTTCTTCCGTTAATAATAATCAGTCTAGTATTTATATAAAAAGGCAGACAGCAAATATAATAGGGCAATATGTGCCGGATAAAAGATATAAAAGAAATATTTCATGCCTTTTCCTTTTTGTCCGTTATATAGCAAGATTGGGATGATTGAAAAGATCATTATCCACTGGGTCGTACCTAAAAAGAAGAATATTCCAGCAACAATCGAGATGATGACACATTGAATGTTACGGTGATTTCTTGCTAAATAAAGCAATGGAATCAAAAGAACCATAAAATTATTTTCTGCTAAAAGCAGTGCAGGTAAAAATGATGTAATCAGCATAAAAACAACTTTGTTTTGAAGAATAACAGGACTAGAAAATAACAACGGGATAAATAATGAGAGCAAGATTGGTAAAATGAATAAGAAAATACTTGTAACAATTTTTTTCCAACTTCCTGTATTTTTTCCCTCAGTGAAAAGATCGATTGCATACATCATGACCGTACCAATAAACAGATCTCTGAAAATGTTATTCATCAATACCACTTCATCATAATGAACGATATTACCTAAAAAATAAGTAAAGAAGGCCATAAGAACCATTGAGAGATAAAGTCGCTGCATATATTTCTTTTTATCATGTGTATGTGAGAAGCCTACAACGCTTATAAAAAAGAACAAAGTAGCAACTGGCCTACCAAACCAATCTAGCCAGTCGGGGGCACCAAACGGATAAAACATTTGATGAATGTGATCGATAAACATCAATGTAATCCCTAAAATTTTCAAGTCAAAGGTAGAAAGTCCTCTTTTCAAACGAACAGTATTCAAATTTTTCCCTCCTAATGATTAAATAAATGAAACAAGTGACAATCACATTATTAATGAATTGAAGTCAGAAACACAATCGAAAAGTCGAACATTTTTGTCATGTGAATCGCTACAAAAATCAAAGTAAAATAGAAATCATCTTTGGAATATCAGAGATTGGAATATCAGAGAGTAGTAGAGAATAACAGATTATAACTATAATCAAATTATGTAAACTTGATATCGAAAAATAATTTATATATCAATACACCATGTACCAAAAAGAAATTTAACTTGTTTAGACATTTATCTTTTTATTCAATTTGTATAATGAAAAGATCTACGCCAAATAAAAAGCTTCCAGCCGAAATTGACTGGAAGCTTATTTTTTTCTGAAATATCCTAACACACAAATAAAAAAGATGGCCGAAGCTAATAAACCGATTTCGTAGTAAAACAATGAAATACCAGAGTCATAATAATAAAATCCTCTGATTTTATGGATAAAATAAATCATCGGACAAGCAGCTAAAAGTAAGTATTTGTTGGGCTTTTTGAATAAGTAAAAGAAAACACTGGTCATTATGATGAATGGTATCCAAAATAAAAGTTTGCTTAAGACAATCAACTGATCAACTCCCATATTTTTTACCAAGAGAGATCATACCATCTTTATCGCCAAAACAAAATATTTTTTTGTGCCTTTTGAAATTTTAATTAGGATCATGGAATTGGTTCTGAATAACTATAAAATTCAATTAGAAATCACTTTGTTCTTATCAAAAATATCGCCTCTCATTCATGGAGAGGCGAAAGTTCCTAGTTTAACTCGATTTTTTTCGTTTCTTTTGGATGATGCGCCGTTTTAGGTAATGCTAATTTCAGCACACCATTTTTAAAGGTTCCGGTGATTTTTTCTTCATCAACATCAGGAAGATAGAATGAACGTTTGTAAGAGACCGAATGTCTTTCTTTCCGTACGTAGTTGCCATTTTCTTTATCTTCCATATGGGACTCGTGATTGGCGGAGATCGTCAAAGTGTTGTCTGAATATTCAACTGTTGTGTCTTCTTTGTCACAGCCAGGCATATCAGCTGTTAGTTTGTATTCTTTTTCATTTTCAACTAAATCTACTTTTGGATAACTTGAAACACCTAAAAAATCATTGAACGCTGGACTAAACACATCATTGAAATCAGGGAACATGTCGCGAATGCTAGGTACATTTGCCATTTTTGATCATCCTTTCAATAGAGTATTTTTTTATTTATCCCTATTTACGTAATAACTCTATTTTGAAAAAAATGCAAGTATAACGGTTGCCTTTGTGAAAGTTTCATCTAGTGAATTACAAAGGTTATCTTTCTAATTTGAGAAAGGGTTTGCTAGAATAATAGTAAGAAAATAATTTGGAGAGGAGAAAATATGGCAAAAACCAAAAATCCCTATTGGCGAGAAGAAAGCAGAATCTATCATTTAGAATTAGAAATCGCTAGGAAAAGCAATCCACAAAAGAAACGTGAACTCGGCTATCTTTTAGAAAAAGAAAAAACAGCTTTGCAGCAACGAAAATGGCGAGATCGAGAAGCGCGAAATTACCAAATAAAAACGATACGTAAAACCCGTAGAAGAAAAATCGTCTATTACACATGTTGTATAGCAGGAATCATCATCGTGTCATTTTTTATAATAAGCAAATTCTTTTACCCAAATATAGAAAAATTGGATTTAGAAAACCATTCGGCGACTAATTTTATTACACAACTGACCAAAAGCGAGGTGGATACCACAAATTTAACAAGAGAGCAAGTAGAAAAGTGGGCATACTATCATTTGAAGTTAGAAGATCTAACTATTGTAAGCGCTAACTATTGTTGGTTTGACGTTCGTATCAATCAAGTTAGAGAAGTAGAAGTAGATATTTTTATGGAAGAAGTAGCTGTAGCAAACTATGTAGTTGACGCAAATGGTCACTTATATCGTATGACTGCATCTGACAAAAAAATGGTGGCGAATAAATGGGACGTACCAGAGAATTTTGAAATAGAAAACGCGAACGATTGAGATACTCGTTCGCGTTTTTCAAAATAAAATAGCGTTAAAACACACAATGAGCAGACAGAAATGTGAAACTTTCTATATCATCAAAACAGTGTGCCGTACGCATCAGTAATCGAAATCACTCCATCTGGGGACACTCGATAGAAACCGACACTTCCTGATCCTCCTTGGGCACGAGTCTGCTTGCTAGAAGTCGTGAACAAATAATCTTTATCGATTTTTTGATAAAAGCTAGTAACGATATCTTCACTTTGTAATTCGGAACGATGAGCAATAAGAAATAGAAGTGCTTCATCAGAGTTTTCCAATGGAAGAGAAGGTTCAGTTCTTTCCTGCATTTCAGATGTTGAAGAAATGGGAGACGACTGAATGCTTGATTGGCTATATTGCGAATCTACATTACTAGTAGAAGTATTAGTAATGGAAGCAGTAGAAGTACTTTTAGTCGAACCGACTTCAGTTGTTGAATTGGTTAGTGAAGATTCATCGAGAGAATTCTTTGTAGCATTTCCACAGGCTGAAAAAAGTAGTGCAACCCCCAACAATCCTATGTAAAGCCCTTTATTCATGATGGTACCTCCTAAGATAGATTATCTTAATTCAGTATACCACTTCCCGTGTGGAATCAGATGACTTCAAATGAAAAAACCTTCCCACTAATGGGAAGGTTCATGAAGATAATAGCTTTTTTAATAATTATAGCTTTCTAATATCTTTCATCAACTTTTCTAGTAATCATAGGGAAAAATTTCAAGCAGTAGATCGCACAAATACCTACGACGATATAAATGATCTTCGCAAAAATAGTTGTTGAACCACCAGCAATCATAGCTACTAAATCAAGTTCGAACAAGCCTACCAACAGCCAGTTCAGCCCTCCCACAATCAATAAAGTTAATGCAATAGCATCTAAAGTTTTCATTAGAATTCTCCTTTCTTAAATGATAAAATAATTATATATCAAAAAGAGAAACATTGCTTATATAACGCTCAGGAATTTTAGCGAATGATGCAAAAAGAGGAAAAATAAGTAAAAGTATCGCAGATAATGCCTTCAATCAAAAAAGAAATCGACTTACAAAACGACTGATTTTCAACATTGACAGTCAGAAATACTTGATGAGCTCCGATGAGGAATGACTTGCGGACTCACTTATCCATAAAATAAACGATAGCCTTCTCGAAAACTCGAGAAGGCTATCTGACGATTCAATATTCATTAATTTAAAGTTTCGGTGACTATTACTAACTATTACTTATTTCTCATTTAAACGATGTATTCCCTAACCTCTAATACATCCTTGTAACTCTGAAGTTACGCCAGTTTTGAATAAATTTCATAAAAACAAATGAAAAGTGTCGCATAAAAATATCTTTCGTGTTTCTTTAGTATAACAGAATAAGAAGAAAAAGTCCATAAGGGATATTTTTAGCTCATTTTAAAATAACTTTTTAATCAGGTTTAAGTTTGCTATACTTGTTTTTGAGGTGATTTGGCAAGTGAAAAAAAAGATTGGAATAGTAATATTATTCACTGTTTTATTAACAGGATGTGTTTCATTAGCGAATAATTGGTTGGAACATGAAGGAACTTACTTAGTGGCTCATCGTGGTGCACACGTTATTGCGCCTGAGAATACGGTGGAGAGTATCCATCAAGCAAAAATATTAGGCTACCAAGCAGTCGAAATTGATGTTCGGACAAGTAGAGACGGCGTGAATTTTTTGATGCATGATGACACATTGGATCGAACAACAGATGGAACGGGGAAACCAGAGACATACACGATTAAACAACTAAAGAAGTTTAATTTAGATACGAAAAACTATCCAGAATACGTAAATAAAAAAGTTAAGATACCTACTTTTGAAGAAGCCGTAAAGGAAATCAAAAAAAATAACTTGATTGTCAATGTGGATGGTTCAAAAGGAAACTGGCAGGATGAACATTTTGTGAATGACATCGTAAACACGCTAAAACAAAATAATGTGTATGAACGTTCATTTTTTGTACTGACGGATAAAAAGATCCGAGACGAAGTCGTAAAGAATCATCCTGACTGCACAGTATCTTGGTTATATGACCAAAAAAATAAACTTGAAGATGAGATTGAACAAGTAAAAAGTTATAAAAAAGCGTTGCTCTCAGTATCTAATGATGCTGCTACAGAAGAAACAATCAATAAACTAAATAAATCTGGAATCGAGTATCAAGTGTATGGTGTGAATGACGTTAAACGATTTGAAGTGTTAAAAAAATCATCCGTTCCAATCGTAGAAACGGATGAAATCAATCCTAGTGATTTATAAAAATAGAATAATTAATTATGTCCGTTTCTTTTAAAGAAGCGGATATTTTAATGGAATGAATACCATTTATCGAGAAATCAATGTTTTTCTTTTTGTGAATAATAAAGATCAACTACAATATTTTGAGGGTGGTTACCGAAATGGCGCCCAAAAATCGTCAATCCGCCTTTGTTCTTAGCCTCTTTGTCGACACCGATTCTGAATTTGATAAAAGGGGAGTGCTGCAGTTTTAAATCAGAGAGATTGATTATTGATAGCTGCTCTCCATCTATCCCGGTGTCTTTTGTATTGATGCGCAAGTGCTTTAACATACCGTATTGGCTGAAGCGACTGTCCCACCAGTCAGGCGTCAATCTTCCGCGGACGTCGGAGTAATTGCCTTTGGCGGTCCAAGTGCCAACTTTTACATCATTGATATAAAAGGAAATGTCGCTTGGCCAGTTGTTGTTGGAAACTGGGAATTTAGAAGAAAGCTCTAGAGAAATATCCAATAGTTCCGGTTGATCAGAAGCTTCTAAAGGATTAGGAAAAATATATTCTACATACCCATCTGAAAACCACAAAAGGGAAGCATCGACTCGTTCGTTTGATACGAATGAACGCAAGTCATCCATTTTTCCAATCACTTTTTCAGGACTAGCTAATCCGCAAGAAGGCTGCACAGAAAAATCCGAAAAATAACCCAAAGCAATCTCGTGGCTCTTTTTTTTATAAGGGAGATAGATTTGTTGAGGGAAGTGGATTTCTATTTTGTCCACGGATAAAGAATAAATCTTCTTTCGATTGTCTTCCTCCACTTCGCTAAGTTCCAAAAGAGAAATAAGTGAAGCTTCTTCAAGAACTTTCAAGTGCCGAGAGATGATGGCTTTGCTTAAATTCATTTGTTGGGCTAGTTCACTAGAAGTCTGCGGTTTTTGTGCTAGTTTATCCAATATGATTAATCGAGTTTCTGCTGATAGTGCCTTGTAAACAAGAAGTGAATCTAGATCAAGGGAGAGTTCCATGGCGGATCTCCTTTCTTTTTATTTCGTTTCAAGTTTACTATATATAGAACTTTTGTACAAACCAAATGTAAATATAAACCATTTAGTTTACTGTTTTTAATCCTTTTAATATCCTTTTGACAGCGTTTTCTTTCATGTGTTATGATTTAATAAACAAGTTGTTTGATAAAAAGTAAACGAAAGAGTTGACTAAAAAGGAGAGAGGAAAATGAAGTTAAGAAAACAATGGATGGCATTATCTGTAGCAACACTTGTAACAACCGGTTTAGCTGCTTGCGGTGAGGGAAATACTTCTTCAGGAAACAAAAATGAGATTCTTTTATGGTCTTCTGCTACGGGACCAGATGGGGAGAAGATAAAAAAGAATATCGACGAATATAATCGAACAAACCCCGATTTCCCTGTAAAATTTGTTTCAATGGCTGCTGATACATTTACTTCTCGGCTCACTACTGCTGGAAAATCAGGAAGAGGAGTCCCAGATATTGCGCTTGTTGCATCCGAAGCCCTTCCTACTTATAAGAATCAGGACATGCTTGAAACTTGGAATGAAATGATAGCGGATACAGAATTAAAAAAAGAGAATTATGTAGAAATTGCTTGGGAAGTAGGAAAATTAGAAGAGGATCAATATGGTATCCCAGCAACGATGGGCTCGTGGATCATGTATTACAATAAGGATCTAGTAGAAAAATACCATCCTCAAGCGTTAGATGATGAGATCATCACCTACCAAGAGATAGAAGAAGCCGGACAAAAAGCAAAAGAAGATGGGATATATAGTTATGGGTATACTTGGGGGATGCAGAACTATTCGAACCTTTATCAGCAGATGGGAGGAGAATGGCTAGACAGCGGGAATAACATCGATATAAACAATGAACATTCGTATCGAACAGTAGAAGAATTCAAAAAGCTTCATGATAATAAGTTGATGGTTCCAGAAGGTGAGGATGCAAATAAATTATTTTTGAATCAAAGACTCCTCTTCTTACCAGAAGGAACGTGGATGTTGGGACAAATGGAAAAAATTAGTGATTTTCAATGGGGAGCGACCTTCACACCACAATGGGATGCAGAAAATCTTGTTCAAGGAACAGGTGTTGATCAATTCGCAATGTTCAAAACGAGAGAGGAACGTTCGGACGATAAAAAAGCTGGTATGGTCGAATTTTTGACTTGGTTGCAAAGCAATCAATTGGAATGGATCAAATCAGGAGCAAACCCTACTTCATTAGCTATGTTAGAGAATGAATCGTATACGGATATGCCTCAATCATTTTTATTGGCGACTGAAAAGGGTCAGGAAGCTTTATCGGTAAACGATCAAGATGGTCTTTCTTATGTATTTGCTGAGTATGATAATCGTTCTTGGAATATGATTACCGGAAAGGCGGATATTAAAGAAACTTTTGAAGAAATCCAAAAAGTAGTGGATGAAAAAATGAAGTAACCGAAAGAAATCGAACAAATCTGAAGTGAGAGGAGTGCACAAATATTGAAGAACAAAGGGAAAATAAGTGTGTGGCCTGCTTTATTTATTGGTCCGCATATGCTTTTATTTGTCCTATTTTTTCTTATTCTAGCAATGATTGGTATTTACGTATCAATGACAGAATGGAATCTATACAGTCAGCCTGTATTTGTTGGATTAGATAACTTTCGGACGTTGCTATGGGATACAGATTCTATTTATCATACTCAATTCATCAATGGATTCAAAAACACGATGCTTTTTGCTTTACTGTCAGTTCCGCTATGTATCGTGATTCCATTAGGTTTAGCCGCAGCGTTATCAGCTAAACCAAGACTTGCCCGTTTTTTTCAATCCATTCTTTACTTGCCTACATTATTCGCTATTTCAGCTGTAATGATCATCTGGGGGTTTTTACTTAGTCTTTCTTTTGGACCTATCAAAGAGCTCTTTGGATTTGATGTTCATTTAACAGGTACGCAACCATGGGCTTGGTTAGCGATAGTAGCTGTAACGATTTGGTGGACAGCAGGAGGTAATCTCATCATCTATACTGCAGCGCTTAGCAATGTTTCCCGAGAATTGCTAGAAGCAGCAGAGTTGGATGGTGCAAACAACGTCACTAAATTTTTCAAGATTTCTCTCCCGTCTATCAAAAATCAATTGTTGTTTACGACAGTTATGACGACGATTGCTCAGTTTAATATTTATGGGCAGCCTTTGATGCTGACAGGGGGTGGCCCAAATAATTCAACACGCGTCTTGATGATGTATATTCAGGAAAATGCTTTTGGAAGCAGTACATCAGTAGCGGGAATGTCCTCCGCGATGGCTGTTCTTTTAGGGTTAGCTATCATGATCGTATCTATATTCCAGTTTGTAAGCATGAAAAAACTAGAAAAGTAGAGGACAGAAAATGAAAGAAAATAAACTAGGTAAAAAAATCGCTTTTTTCTTGCTTCTAGCTGTTTGTATCATTTGGTTGTTCCCTTTGATCTGGGCTGTCTTCACTTCCTTCAAACCAGAAATGGAGATCCAAGCAACAGGTTTCAGTTTGTTACCACAGCAATGGACTTTAGCAAACTATTTGCAGCTGATGGGTAATGAATCGTCTCCCGTTTTTCGATGGTTTGTCAATTCGCTGATTATTTCACTTTCGCATATGCTATTAGTACTTTTTATCGTATCTATGTCTGCATACGGCTATACTCGTCTATCTTTTAAAGGTCGAGAGGTGATTTTTTCTCTTCTTTTAGGCACGATGATGTTTCCAACAGTAATGAATCTTATCCCTAATTTTAAGATCATTGATATGCTTGGTTGGACGAATACGTTTATGGCTGTCATCGTTCCTGGTGCAGCAGGTGTCTACAATATTTTTTTAGTGAGGCAATTTATTCTTGGAATCCCAAAAGAGCTAGACGAATCGGCAGTTGTTGATGGAGCAAATGAATTTCAAATCTTTTATTATATCATCCTGCCTTTGATCAAACCTATTTTGACAGTCGTTGCTTTATTCAGTTTTACCAGTTCATGGAATGATTTTCTTTGGCCTTCTATCGTTATCAATGATATAGATAAATTGCCAATTACACCAGGATTACAGCTGCTGCAAGGTCAATATCTGACCTACCCAGGGATAGGTGCTGCAGGCGCGTTGTTGGCGCTTGTTCCTACATTCGCACTTTATTTAGTCGCACAGAAAAGCTTTATGAAATCAATGTCCCTACAAAGCGGGATCAAGTAAAGGAAGGTACGTTTTGATGAATAAAACCGAGTATCCAAGACCACAATTTGTTAGAAAAAAATGGCAGAATCTGAATGGAGAATGGCTTTTTGCGTTTGATGATCAATGTGTTGGAATGAAAGAAAAATGGGGGAGCCATCCGAAATATTATGATCAGAAAATCCTTGTTCCTTTTGTATATCAATGCCTGGAAAGTGGGATAAATGATCAAACGCCTCATGATATTGTTTGGTACTACCGTGAATTTGACATAAACAAACAGGATGGTCAGAGAGCAATCCTTCATTTTGGCGCTGTAGATTATTATGCGGATATATTTGTGAACGGACATCATGTCGGACGACATAGCGGTGGACATACCTCTTTTTCGTTTGATATAACCGATTATTTGACAAATGAAAAGCATCAGCAACTATCAGTAAGAGCAGAAGATCCTCATAAAGATGAGAGTATTCCGCGCGGAAAGCAATTTTGGCAAGAAAAACCTGAGGGAATCTGGTACACCAATTCAACGGGTATATGGCAAACTGTCTGGCTGGAAGTGGTGGAAGATGTTTATTTTTCTCACTTGAGATTCACCACACTATTCGATGAAGGAAAAGTTGTAGCTGAGTTGGAACTAAATGAATTTAGAGAAGGATTAACTGTCGATTGCTGTATTGCTTTTAAAGGGAGAATTGTCGCAAAATTGTCCCATTCTTTTGTCGAAAAAAGAGTCATACTGACTGTTGACCTGTTGCAGAACTATATTTTTCGAACCAATTTCCATCATGAAGGTTGGTCTTGGACACCAGAGACACCCAATTTATTTGATGTAGAATTTGTATTGAAGCAAAAAGAAAACATAAAAGATGTTGTTTCCAGCTATTTTGGTCTGAGAAAGATACATCAAGAAAACGGAATGATTTATCTTAACAATAAACCGTACTATCAGAAGCTAATATTGGATCAAGGATATTGGCCAACTGGTTTAATGACTGCCCCGACTGATGATGCATTAGCAAAAGATATCCAAGTCGCAAAAGAAATGGGGTTTAACGGCTGCCGCAAACACCAAAAGACGGAAGATCCCAGATTCCTCTATTGGGCGGATAAACTTGGCTACCTTGTTTGGGGAGAATGTGCGGCACCTGCTGTGTTTACACATGATTCCAGCAAACGTTTGATGCAGGAATGGACAGAAATCGTTGATCGCGATTATAATCATCCGTGTATTGTTACATGGGTACCGATCAATGAAAGCTGGGGAGTACCTAAAATTTCGTTTGACCGCCAGCAACAGCATTTTTCCCAAT
Organism: Enterococcus sp. NBRC 3427; assembly: GCF_007996925.1. Lineage (NCBI taxonomy): Bacteria > Bacillati > Bacillota > Bacilli > Lactobacillales > Enterococcaceae > Enterococcus > Enterococcus sp. NBRC 3427. The sequence goes on from NZ_BJLL01000011.1 coordinate 42,514, forward strand.
CGCTGTACCATTATCTGCATAGTCTGGATACGACTCGTCTTGTTATTTCAAATGATGGCTGGGCAATGACGGAGACAGATATTTGTGCCATCCATCATTATGGACATGGAGAGGAAAAAGAGGAAGATAAGTATCAAGATTTCGTCACAACCTTAAGTACAAGAGAAGATTTGCTTAATCGACCGTCTACTCCGTGGCCAATATTTGCTAACGGGTTTATATATCAAGGTCAGCCCATTTTGTTGACCGAATTCGGCGGCATTGGTTTTGATTTTTCTGGGCAAAAAGGTTGGGGATATACCTCTGTGAAAAATGAGATTGATTTCATCAAAAACTACCGGCGAATCATAAATGCTGTATATAGATCAAAGGGGCTTTGGGGATTTTGTTATACGCAATTGACAGATGTAGAACAAGAAATCAATGGCTTGTTGACCTATGATCGACAACCAAAATGTGACTTGAAGGAAATAAAAAAAATCAATAATTCTTTCCGTACGCCGTACCTAGAATAATAATAAAACAGACGACAGAGGCAGTGAAAACAGTGTTCTGTTCTGAATATTAGAGAAGCAAAACAGAAAAATAGCTACTTAAATTTTATTGTTTTTGAATACTATTTATTCAAATAAGGGGATGTGCCATCACTTTTGCCACATCCCCAATTGGGTCAAACTTGTTTAGTTGAATATATTTTTTACATAAGGATCTTTAATAGTTACATTGTCTTTTTTCATCACTTTATGGATTGTTTTGTCCATGAATTCCGTATCAAGAGTTTTTGTTTCCGTGGCGATTTTTTCTAGCTCTGATTTGTATTTATCTTTATTGGAACCTTTATCCTGTTTTTTTACCATTTTTACTAGATAATAGCTTTGCTGATAAGTCGTTGGATCTGTTACAGGAATGATATCAGAAACTTCCCCGTTGTTTAATTGAAATGCTGCTTTTTTTACTTCAGTAGGAATCCCTGGATTGGTTGAATCAAAATTCATTTTTCCATCAGTTTCCTTTAGTGTTTTATTTTTTCCATAAGCTTGAACAAGCTTGGAGAAATTTTCCCCTTCGTTTGCTTCTTTTTTTGCTTTATCTGCTTCTTCTTTAGTCGAAAATGGGATGATCTGTGTACTAACTTCTGGATGGAATTCTTTCCAAGCAGTGTCTAGCTCTTTATCTGTTAATTTTACATTGGCTTTCAAACCGTACTGGAAATCCAGCATCTGTTTCAAAAGTTTCTTATATGTCTCTTCCGTTTGGCCAACTGCTTTTAATTGTTCCTTGTAGTTTGGACCAAGTTTTTTGATTTGTTCATTATATTCTTTTGTTACTTCCTTTGAAGAAATCTCTTTTCCGTATACATCATCAAATGCTTTGAAGACGATCATTTTTTTTAATAGTGTTTGATTGTTTGATTTAACTTTTGGGTTATCATAAAAATCCTGAACTGTAAGTGTTCCACCTTTAAACGTTGCAATTGTTTCATTGGACTTGCGACAACCTGAGAATAGCAAAATAGCAAATGCTGAAAGGCACATAATCAGTAGTTGTTTTTTCAAAAAATTTCCCATCCTTTCCTTATTAAAGACAGTCTAACAGAAGAACCAGGCAGACAGTCTTTCATTTTCGTAAGGTTGCTGTAGATATTCTTAGTTCGTAAAAATCTTTTCTCTCTATGAGGGAGAACATTTACATAGTTTTCACGAGACAAGAAAGGGGTTGTTACACTTAATATAAAGGAGGGATGAAAGATGATCAGGATTATTCGGTTGATTGTATCTGTTTTAATAGTCTTAGTTGGTTTTGTTTCAGGTATTCTTGTCAATAATGCACTTGCGGATATGTTTCTTGGAGGTAGTGAATGGATTGGAGCAATTGCTGGTACGGTTGGACATTTAGTTGTTTTTTTACTAGCTTTATTTCTTGCTAGTAAGGTAGAAGGGAAAAAAGTGGAATGGTATTTCTGGACGAGGAAAAGACTGGGGATATTTAGTGGGAGGTCTCGTTGTTGGAATTGGAGTGTTTCTGCTTATTACTAGTCCATTATATTTGATGGGAGCGTATCGGTTAGATTCAGGAAACGCAAATATTGTGCCGCTGATCACGAGTTTTATTTTATTTATTGCGGTGGGACTCTATGCATATAAAACAAAGCGGATGAAGAAATACACTGCTGTTTATCAATAACTATATAGCTATTAATGATTATCCATATTTAAAATGTTATATGGAGATCAACAGAGTATACTTTAGTACCTGCTATAAGCAACAAAAAGTCCCTTCTAATAAAAGAGACTTTGAAGTTATTTATTTTTTTTTTTTTGGATTTCCTGTAAATTGAAAAAGCTTCAAGAAGACTTAAAAACAATACCGTATAGAAACCAGAAACTATAAAGTCTTTATTTAGTAAATATTCAACAGAAATTCCGATAATACTACCTAACAACAAATTGATTAGAAGGGAAAGATAAGGATGTTTTTCGTAGAATAAATCTATTTTAGCTTTCATAGGTTCTCCTTTTGTATTATTTACTCTATTTTATAATCAGTGGTCACAGCTCTTCTCGCTCTGTCATAGCCAGTTCGTTTGTAAAATCCTACCCAGCTATTACAATTTTTGTTTTATAGTCGAGCGATTGCATTTACTGGGATATTGCCATGCTTCCCACGTTGCAACATTAGCACGAGCTTTTGTTTCCATTTTTACTATCATAAGATGACCGTTCTCGTCTTTTCTATAGATACATTCAAGTTATCATCGTTAGAATAACTAGTATTTTCGATGATATTTTGTTCGCTAGCAAAAACAATTCCAGTTGGGAGAATTGTTGATCCAAAAGTTAGTAACAAGGTTGATAATAGCAAACTTTTTAATAATGTTTTTTCTTGATGTCCGCCTCTTAAAATAAATTGTAATATACGTATTTACGAATTTAATATAACATGTGACTTGTTTTAAAAGAGAAAAAATCACAAACAGTTGTTTTGAAGTCATAATCGCTAGTGTCATTTGACGTGCTAGTAAACAGAATGTATTGCCTAAAAATTATCCTTTAGACGAAAGAAACAAAAATTAGTTGTATCTATTTTAATTATTATGATACAGGCAGCAGAGCATACGTTTTTGATGTTTTTAATACTTGAGAAATTTCATAGTAAGTAAGGTACCTACTGGTTCAAAAAGATGTGGACATTGATCTATTAGTATAGAAGTAATTGATTGATTTTATTAAAACTCGACATAAAAGCTTTAAAAAGAGACATGGAAAATAAAGAAAAGAATTAGTGATAGAATGATAGTATAATAATTTTTACTTCATAAGATAACAACTGCTCAGTAGTCAACTGAAAGCGGTTGTTTTTTGTTTTCTCTATCTTTTCAAGATATCTTCTATAAATGGTTTTTCTTTAAACATGCCAACGTTTTGCACGTCTAGAAGACGAGCAACCAGAACCTGTATATAATTTAATCATGATACATTCCTCCATAGCTAAATATTTATGAAATAATAACATGAAGAAATAGTCGAAAAATGCCATTTAGAGGTGTAAAATAAGAAAATGTTGTCACGTATAAAGGAACGAACGAGATAAGAAATGCTATCAAAGGAACCCCAATAAAAAAATCAGAAAATGGAATATATTTTTTTGATTTCTAACCATAAAATGGAAAATAGTAGTAAACGAAACATCATTAGAAGAAAGAACTAGAAAAAAGAAAGAAGGCATACGTATGTCAAACACAGCCGACGCATTAGTAGTGATCGATTTACAAAAAGGGGTATGTTTTGATTCTTCGCCGATACACGAATTAGAAACAGTGACAGCATTAGTGAATAAAAGAATCAAAACATACGAAACGATTGGAAAGCCAGTTATTTTCGTTCAACACGAAGATGATCAATTAGTACCAGGAACAAAACCATGGGAGCTATTGTCGGAATTATCTATTCCTGAACACAGTTATTTTGTGAGAAAAACCCATGCGAATTCATTTTATAAGACTAATCTGAGTATGTTATTAACTGAATTGGACTGTCATTCGATCGAATTATGTGGGGCACAAACAGAGTATTGTATAGATACGACTGTGAAGTTTGCTCATGGATTAGGATACCAGCTTATGATGTGCAGAGGAGCAGCGACGACTTATGATCATCCTTTTATGAAAGCAAAGGAAACAATCGCCTTTTACGAGAAAATTTGGGATAAACGATTTCTGACATTTTTGGAGCAATAAGTTATTTCATCGTTTAAAGAAAAGCAGAATGGATACTGGTTTATCCATTCTGCTTTGTTACGTAAATTGAGAAAATGATCCTGTTCTATTTTTATGGGATAAACCGTTTATTTTTTGTATAAAAAATGTTTGCGTTTACATATAATTCTCCTAGAATCATAAAAAGGAGTGAATCGATTGAGAACAAAACAAGTGTTAAAGGGAGCGTTGGTCGTCTTATTTGCTGTAAGTACAAATGTCCCGCAATGGTCAGTATATGGAGAGAGTATCTTTTCCGAATCGGGATCTAGGGAGGTCGAAACCATGGAAACAACTGATGCTAGAAATGAAACGAAATCGAGTACTTCACAAACAGAAACAAGTACTGAAACAACGGCTGAGACATCTGTTACTAGCTCAGATCAAGAAACGACCGCTACCACAGATAACCAACAAACAGATGAAGCAACAGCTACAAAAACGCCAAACGACGAATCCTCTTCTGCTAAAGCAAATGACAAAGAGAATGAGTCAGAAAATGATGATATCGGTAAAGGCGAAAATTTCAATGGTAAAAAATATTTGAATTACTTCGGTAAACAGATGACAGAAATACTTAATGGACCAGCAGAAGACATCAAGTCAAAATTAATAAAGTTATTAGTCACTGAGCTTGCTGTTAATGATTATGGTGTAGATAAAGAGATTATCAAACATCTGATTGCTACTTATCTATTGTATGATATCGCTTTTTCTAAAAATAGTGTGTTGATGTCGATGCTTGGAGGTACAGATGATGGTACGACGCCTGCAGAAAACACAGACTTCTATCCAAATACAAAACAACTTCATCAAACTGTACTAAACAAACAAGACGGCAAAATGATGGATGTGTATGCTTACTATGTCGACCGGGGTTCAGATAAAACAGTCATGATCCATGGCGGATTTCGTGGGAATTGGAATAATGGAATCGTTACAGAAGAATACAATGATTTTTATAAGGCAGGGTATAATTTATTATTTGTTGATTCCAGAGCGACTGGTAACAGTGGAGGCGATTATGTAACCTATGGACAATATGAATCAGATGATGTCCTTTACTGGATCAATCAAGAAGTTCGAGAACGTCCATCTCAAAAGATCCTGCTGTATGGTGGTTCCATGGGAGCAGCTACGATGATGTCTGTATTAGCAAAAGATATACCAGTCAATGTCAAAGGAATTATTGAAAATTGCGGATTTGCATCAATCGATGAACAACTACGTTTTACGTATAGCCAGACAGTAGTTCCCGCATTACCGGATGCCATAAAAAATCAGTTAGACATCATTGGGGATCAAGAGCATGAAGATTTGTTTATGGGGCTTTTGAAACAATATTATTTTGATCAGGAGATGCATTTGGATCCAACAGCCGCTCTACCTACGATTGGGATGTCTGGTTCATTGCCTAAATTGATCATCCATGGAACGGCAGATGATGTAGTACCTGTGTCTAACGCGCAAAAATTATATGAGTTAGCAGGAGGATATAAAGACCTTTTACTGGTAGAAGGAGCAGGGCATGGAAAGGCACAGGAAGTTGACCATGCTGCCTACACGAAACATGTAACGGACTTTTTGAAAGTAGTGTTCCATGATCAGATAAACGTAAAGTATGTGGATGAAAACAATAAAAGTCTACTCAAAGACCAGGACGAAATCCAGCTTTACGGAGCTTATGGAGAGAATTATGCGACAGAGCAAAAGACATTCGAAGGATACGAATTAGCAAATGTTGAAGGACCGACTGAAGGGGTTTTTAACGAAACGATACCAACTATTATTTACCATTACAAAAAAATCCCAGTAGCTCCACCAAAAAAACAAGATCCGACAGAGAATGCAGACAATAAGGGAAAGAATGAACCTCGAGATGATCAATCAAGTGATGATACGCAACCGATTCAGATGACAGTGAAAGTACAAAAAAAGACAGATACAAAAAAAAGAATGTTGCCGAAAACTGGAGAAAAGAAACATTCGCTTCTCATTTATTCAGGTGGATTTTTGTCTGCTAGCACGATTATCACATGGATTTGGCGAAGAAAGAGAGGGTAAATGAATGAAGTGGTTCAAGCGAATAGTGATTGCAGTGCCAGTTATCATCGTAGTTATTTTAGTCACTGTATTTTTGATTAATCAAATCACACCAAAGCCGATTAGTTTGCTTGTTAGAAAACAATTTGACACAAGTGAAAAAGAACAAGTATATGCCAGACCAGACGATTTCCAACAAAAAATCAAACAAATCGATAGAAATAAAGAAATATCTTATCCTTCAAAGTACAAAAACAATCATATGGATATCTACACACCGAAAACGGAGAAGAAAAAGTTGCCAATCCTTTTCTGGATGCATGGAGGCGCATATGTAGGAGGGGATAAAAACGATTGTCGTGATTATTTGGAATATCTATGTTCAGACACGCAGCAGATCGTCGTAAATATTGATTATGAACGATCGCCTGAAGCAAAGCATCCTACACCAGTTATCCAATTGAATGAAGCCATTCAAGCAGCCAAAAAAGAGATAAGAGAGCAAGCGGATTGGTCGAATATTTCGATTGGTGGCGATTCAGCAGGCGCACAAATTAGCGGAGAGTATTTGTTAGCACTTCAAAACGAAGAAATCAAAAAAGCCGATCAACTTGGTCCAACTTTGGAGAATAAGCAGATCACAAAATTTGTTTCTTTGTCTGGACTACTAGACCCTTCTGCATTTACCCAAGTAAGTGATAAGATTTCTAGCTTTCTTTATGCAAAATGTGGATGGGCTTATTTTGATAATAAGAACTTTGATCGTTTAGAAGAGGTCAAACATTTAGCTTTAGCTAGACATACAGACCATTGGACGCAAAAAATATTCTTGACGGACGGAAACACAAATACGTTTACGAAACAAATGGAACAAACAGCCTCTATATTTGAAAAAGCAGGAGTGGAAGTCACAAAAGCAGACTATACGGAGAAAAATGTTGTCTTGAACCATGAATATCAGTTTGATTTTAGTAATAAACAAGCACAAGAAACATACCAAAAATTAGTAGCATTTTTCAAGGAATAAACGCTCATGATGTAAAAGAGGATGTGAAGAAGCTGCTTAGTTCCGAATCAGAAGGAACTAAGCAGCTTCTCATGTTTGATGAATAGTGGGACTTGTGACTGAAGAGCTTGTAGGTACCGTATATCAGCTCTCGCGAAAAAGATGTTCAGCCTATTGTCAAAAGGTTGTCTATGGAAAAATTTTATTTGGAATAAGGGAAGGTGATACGATTTTTTTCACGGTCTCTTTTACGTAAATTTTATAAGTCAGATTTGTTGTTTCGATCGTTTAAAAAAGGCAACAAATCCGAATCCAGCGGAGGCAAGAAGAGACAAAAAACCGAGTGGTAAGCAAAAGAATGCTGGTTCTACTAATATTCCGTTGTTATTGATATAAGGCTGGGAACAAAGATGAATAGCAAATAAAATCAATGCACTAGCGAAAAAAAGCAAAGAAATATGAATAGCTTTCATACGCAGCACCTCCTTTTTTATAATTATAGGATAGATAGATTAAGAATCCATAAATGTGACAAGTTTGTTAGAATGTGAACAAAAACTACCATCTATCAATCATGAGTAAGCTTGAAACAAAGATATCTCACGATAAGTCAAAGAGGATTCATCCATCATATAGATAGAAAGTTCATTAGTATATGTCTAGACCAATAATGAAAAATATGAGAAACTAATAGAAAAGGTTTAGGATACCCCCAAAAGAATTTCCCCAAAAATTCGATGTATCCTAAACTTTTTTATTTTACATAACAATCATAACAACTGTGAAATAAAATTACAAACGATAACCTAATATGTATTCGAAAGCCAGTTTTGTCAAGAGAATGCTTGATTCATCAAAGATTTATTTTTATTTTTTAGAAAATAAGAAACAAAACTAATAAAAAAAAGAAAAAATAAATTTTTCGCTGCTGTATACTATCCTTGTTATCGCATCTAATAAGTCACTCGAATAATACCAATACAACCTTCTCCAAAGATGTGATAACATATGTTCTAACCCACCGACTATTGATGTTCTGTACCACCCTTACAGAACCCGAAAAGCCACTACCAAATATTTGGTAATGGCTTTTTAGGTTTTAATGGATTTTTTTACTTTTTCTGTTATGGTGCTATTTCTTGATTTCAGAAATCGTATGACGAACTTTAGCGATAGAACGACGTGATTCTTTTTCATTATAAAACATCAAGATTACATATAGAGAGTCTAAAATACTTAGTTGCGAAATACGGGAAGCTAATGCTTCAGATCGGAATTCTGTTTCTTCAGAAATAGAAATAAAAACGACATCGCCAAGTTTAGCAAGGGAAGAATTAGCTTGGCTAGTAATAACAATTGTTTTTGCTCCAGTTTTTCTGACGGTTTCAGCAATATGGATTGTTTCTTTTGATTGCCCTGTGTGAGAAATCAAAACAGCACAGTCTTTTTCCGTCAATAAAGAAGCTTCCATCAACTGAATATGGTAATCCGTACTGTGAGAAGTCGCGATAGGGGAACGCAAAAATTTATGGTAGGCGTCAGTTGCTACAATCTCTGAACCACCAACACCGAAAAAATAGACACGTTTAGATTCATTGATAATAGTAGCTGCTTTTTTTAGATCTTTTTGTTGTAATAACCTTTTTGTGTCATTTAAAGTGGAAATACTGGACTCGAACACTTTTTGCGCCATAGTGAGCTCAGTATCCGTTTTCTGAATATTTTCGTGGATTGAAATAGCAGATAGATCATTTTCTTGGATCAACATGGCCATTTTAAAATCTTTAAATCCATTATAACCAAGTTTTTTTGTAAATTGAAAAAAAGTAGAGTCAGCAATGCCCAGTTCACTTGCTAAATTGCTGATCGGACTATGACTTACTTTGCTAGGATTTTCTAAAATATAATCGGCGATAGCCTGTTCTTTTGGGCTGAAGTCGTTGTACATTGTTTTGATTTGTAGTCTTATGGAGACGCTCATGAGAATTCCTCCTTTTCATAATAAGATTATCATTTTTTCCGTTCTCATTAATGTTAAAGATACAAGGAGAGCAGGAAAAAATCAAACAAAAAATATTTTTGTAAAATATATTTACAAAAAAATATTTTTTTGTATAATGAGGGTATAAGAAATGGAGGCGCTATCATGGAAATTGGTGTAATTGGTTTGGGAAAAATGGGATTGAATTTAGCTTTAAACTTAAAAGAGCACCATCACAAAGTACAAGGACTCGACATTTCAAGTACAGCTGTTAGTCTGGCAAGAGAAAGTGGCGTTTCTGCTTATCAAGAGATCTCTGAATTTCTAGCTACTTTTGAGCAGAAAAAAATCATCTGGTTAATGCTTCCTGCTGGAGAGATAACCGAAAACATGTTAAGAAAACTTTTTCCAAAACTCGGACCAGGAGACATTGTTATTGAAGGCGGAAACTCTTATTATAAAGATTCAATCCGTCGAGCAGAAGAGTTTCAGAAAAATGAAATCGGTTACTTGGATTGCGGGACTTCTGGGGGAATCGAAGGAGCACGACATCAAGCCTGCTTAATGATTGGAGGAGATAAAGAAACTTTTCTATCCGTGGAACAATTATTCAAAGATGTAGCAATTGAAAGAGGGTATCTGTATGCTGGTGCATCCGGAAGCGGACACTTCTTGAAAATGATCCATAATGGAATCGAATATGGAATGATGCAAGCAATCGGTGAAGGATTCCAACTTGTACAAAAAAGTGAGTATGCTTTTGACTTGGAACAAGTCGCACGTGTTTGGAATCATGGTTCGGTGATTCGCGGCTGGCTGATGAAAATCATGGAAGATCAGTTAAAAGAACATCCCAATTTAAGTAATTATCGGGGAATCGTTTCTGCATCAGGTGAAGCGAAATGGACGGTTGAAACAGCGCTAGAAATGGCTGTTCCAGTTCCAGTAATTGCAACTAGTTTGTTCATGAGGAATCTTTCACAGGAAGAAGATAGTTTTTCAGCAAAAGTAGTTTCAGCACTAAGAAATGGGTTTGGCGGACATGAAATAGTTGAAAAGGGTGAGTAAAATGCCAGATTATCATATAGCAATCGTTAATTCCAGCAGTTTCGGGAAAGTTTTTCCACACCACTTGGAAAGATTAAAGTCGGTTGGAGACGTTCATTTCTTTACTGTTGATCAAGAGATTCCAGGAAAAGAATTAGCGGAGTTACTTAAAGGATTCAATATCATTATTGCAAGTGTTACGCCATTTTTTCGACGAGATTTTTTCGAAAACAAAGATGAATTGCTATTGATTTCCCGACATGGTATTGGTTACAACAATATTGATTTAAAAGCAGCAAAAGAACACCAGACAATCGTATCTATCATACCTGCTTTAGTTGAACGAAATGCTGTAGCAGAAAATAATATAACTAATTTGTTGTCCATGCTTCGACGCACGACACAAGCACAAGCAAGAGTCAAGGACGATCGATGGGAAGATCGGGCGGAGTTCGTCGGTAGGACGCTGTTTAACAAAACAGTTGGTGTGATTGGTGCAGGAAATACCGGCAGCGGAGTAATCGAAATTTTGCGTAACGGTTTTCGCTGTGATGTTCTAGCTTATGATCCTTACAAATCAGATTTATACATCGAAAGCTTTGGTGCAAAAAAAGTAGAACTTCAAGAATTACTGGAACATTCAGATATCATTTGTTTATGTGCGAATTTGACAGAAGAGAACTATCACATGATTTCTGCTAAAGAAGTCGATCAGATGAAAGAAAATGTTTATCTATCTAATAGTGCAAGAGGCGCTCTAGTTGATGAAGAAGCGATGATTAATGGTCTGAAAAGCGGAAAGATCGCAGGATATGCCACAGATGTTTTAGAAGAAGAACCGGGACGTCAAGATCATCCGTATTTAGCGTTTGAACAAGTAGTGATTACGCCACATATATCGGCCTACACAAGGGAATGTTTAGAAGCAATGGGTGAAAAATGTGTCAGAGATGTAGAACAGATCAGTCAGCATCTTCTTCCTGAACGTTCTGTCCAGACAGAGAGTGATTATATAAAAGGATGATGAAGAAAATGGTGAACGGGTTAAAAGTGAAAACGGGTCCTCAATTTTATTTATATGAAGAAGGTGGCATTTCAAAAGTTTCTGATCTCTTAGAATCATACGGTGCAAAAAGAGTATTGATTACCCATGGAACGGTATCATGGGAAAAGGCGCTACCTAAATTAGTATTTTTGAATGACGAAACGATTCAATTTTTTTATCATCGTTATTCTGGAGAATGTAGTTACGCTGAAGCCAGACGAATAGCTACAATCATCAAAGGAAATGAAATCGATTTCTTGGTTGGCGTTGGCGGAGGAAAACTGACCGATCTAGTGGGGTATAGCGCAAACCTTGCAAAAATCAATTTTGGCGTCATACCTACTTTAGCTAGTAATTGCGCTCCTTGGACACCACTTGCTGTCATGTATAAGGAGAATGGACAAGCAGAAGGGAAAACAGAACACTTTTACAGACAAGCTGCTTTTTTTATAACAGATCCCCAATTAGTGATTGATTCCCCTGTTCCATATTTCATTGCCGGGTTAGCAGATACACTTGCCAAATGGTATGAATCTGAGCTCATCTTAGAACAAGATTTTTTGCAAGATGAATCATTTTTGAAGCTAGCACAAGATACTGCGAAGATCTGCAAAGAAGAGATTTTGAATCATTCTGCTAAAGCAATCCAAGATATGGCACAAAGAAAACTGACATCGGAGTTCAAACAGCTTTCAGAGATTATCTTTGCTGTTGCTGGTTTAGTTGGAGGATTAGGAGATAAATACGCAAGAAATGCGGCAGCACATGCTATGCATGACGCTATCAGTAAATATATTCCGGAAAGCCATCGTTTTCTACATGGAGAAAAAGTGGCGTATGGAATTTTCTACCAATTGGCACTAGAAGGTCGTTGGGAAAAAATAGACGAGTTATATCCTTTGTATCAGGAATTAGAACTGCCGGTTTCTCTAGAACAAATGGGATTATTTCCGAAAGATAAACAAATAATAGATAAAATGGCTGAATTTATTGATTCGAAAGAGAAAGTGCATTTGATTCCTATAGAGGTGACAAAGAAATCATTGATACAGTCAATGATGGAACTGGAAGGTTATATCAGAAAAATCTGAAGGAGGAGGACACATGGAAACATTAAGTGTAGTACAAAGTTTGTTAATTGCTTTATGGGTAGCCGCGGTCATGTCCCGCTGGTTAGGTGGAGGAGCCACGTTGACCTTACGTTTTTCTCCTTTGATGACTGGATTAGTCGTCGGGTTGATCATGGGGGAAGTTGCACAAGCAATGATCGTTACAGCTGCTCTGCAAATGATTTATATGGGGGTTTTTTCTCCAGGAGGATCGATGCCAGCTGAACCTTCCATTGCAGCAGCTATCGCAGTACCAGTCGCATTATTAGGGGATCTGTCACCAGAAGCAGCGATTGCTGTTGCGGTGCCAGTCGGATTGCTCGGAAGTTACTTGTATCAGTTTCGTTTTTTCATCAATACTTTTTTAGGTAAATATACAGATAAAGCTGTAGAAGATTTGAATACAAAAGCTATGGCCCGATCAATTATTCTTTATCCAACGGTTGCCTCATTTTTATTATTCGTTCCGCTTGTTTTCGTTGCTTTATATTTAGGGGCACCATTGATTGCTGATGTAATCAAAGCTTTAGAGGGAACAGTTGTTATCCACATTCTTGAAGTAGTAGGTGGAGGGTTAGCGGCAATCGGTATCGCGACAACTGTATACGTTATCGGTCGAAAAGATTATCTGGTCTTTTTCTTCCTTGCTTATTTTATGAGTGTTGTTTTGAAATCTTTAGATATTACGATGGTTACTTATGCCATTTTTGGGATTATTATCGCTTTGATCTTTGTCCAGTCGCAAAAAGGGAAACAAGTACAGCTTGCTACAAGCAATAACAATTCAGCATCTTTTGATGACGAAGATGATTATGATGACGGATTTTAATTTAGGAGGAATGGGAAATGGCTGAAATAATGGATAATCAAACAGGTGCTCCTGAAGAAATCACGAAAAAAGATGTAACAAAAGCATATCTGAGATGGCATTTTGCAAACGAAATTCCTCACTCTTTTGAACGTTACTTGGCGCCATCACTACTATACGGAATGATGCCAATCTTGAAAAAACTTTATAAAGATGAAGACGCTTTAAAAGCAGCGTATAAACGCCAGTTACTGTTCTTCAACACTCAATTAAGCTGGGGCGGCGGTGTGATCACTGGCCTAATGTCTTCTATGGAACAGCAAAGAGCAGAAGAAGAGTATGAAGAGAAAGAGATTCTGATGCAGGATGACTTGATGTATAACACGAAAGCGGGATTGATGGGGGCACTAGCAGGAATCGGAGATGCAATCGATTCAGGAACCGTCCAATATATTTTTATTGCGATCGCGGTACCTTGGGCACAACAGGGAAGTCCTTTAGGCGCACTTTTTCCTTTTATCTGCTTTGGGTTGTATCAGGTTTTACTAGGGGTATTTTTTGCAAGACAAGCTTTCACTATGGGCCGTAATGCTACAGGCCTGATGCAAAACACTGGTGTTCAGACAGCGATTGAAATGCTATCAGTTTTAGGATTATTTATGATGGGGGTGCTTGCGGGAAACTATGTAAAAGTAGAATCTTCATTGAAATTTGCAATTTCCGGACGTGAGTTTGTTATCCAGGAAATTCTTGATCAAATCGTGCCAGGAATATTACCTTTAGCTGTCGTAATGGGTGTGTACTTGTTCTATACGAAAAAAGGTTTGAAAGTCACACAAGCATTATTATGGCTGACAGGAATATTAATTGTGCTAGCAGGAATCGGTATTTTATAAAAAGAAGGGAATGTGAATAAGATGGGTGTAGTCAATTTAGCGCGTGTGGATGAGCGTTTGATCCATGGACAAGTAATGGTAACGTTATCTCAAAAAAGTGGAGTGAATTCCATTTTTGTTGTAGACGAAGTTGTAGCAAAAGATAAATTTATGAGAGATCTTTACAAAAATGCAGGAAGCCGTACAGGACAAAAAACAATTGTCATTACACCAGAGAAAGCTAAATTCTATTGGGATGAATATCAATTTAAAGAGTACAATTGTATTTTGATCGCAAAAACAGTCCAAACGATTTACGACTTAGTAAAACACGGAATCCCCATGGAAGAATTGAATATCGGAGGGATTGCTCAAAAAAATCCTGATACAGATCTTTTAGTGACGAAATCTGTTTATTTAAATAAATCAGATGCTGAAAAATTGAAAGAAATGAATGAACAATATGGCGTAAAGAATATTTATTTTCAAGCCACTCCATCTGCACCTAAAACAGGATTAAAAGATGTATTGAACAAGTTTGATTTGTCATGAACAAATGCTTAGAAAAAAGATAAAGAGGGCGGAAAAATGAAGAAGAACGAGCTGTTTCGTGATTGGGAATTCCGTTATCGCTATGTTTACCGTAAGCGACGTACAAAAAAGAGTAAACAGCGTTTTCTTTCAGCGTTGGTATCAGATATTTACAGTATGAGAACAGATGTGACAGTCATTGCTTACGATACGCCAGCCTACCGATCAAAAAATATTTATGTTGGAGATATCGAAAAAGCAGAGAAAGTTATCTGTACTTATTACGATACACCCGTTCATACATTAGGAAGTTATTTCATGTTTGATTGGAAAGACCAACGGAAAAAAACAATCTATTCTATATTATTGTCCTTCATTTTGTTGTTCAGTTTAGGTTGGTGGGGAATGATGATATATAACGGAAATCCTCATCACGTATTCGATCTGCTATCCGTACAAACAAGTATCACTGTACTAGCATTTGGGAGCTACTTTTTCTTATTGGGAAAAGCAGCGCGCGGATGGTCTAGCAGACAAACGTTTATTCGAAATACTTCATCCATATTAACGATGCTGGAAATGATCCGTACGATCGATGATCCGAATGTAGCGTATGCGTTTGTTGATGAAGGCTGTTATGGAAAAAAGGGTTTGGACAGTGTGAGATTGAGTATGAAAAAAGAGGGCATTCTTTTTTATCTAGACTCTGTTGGGGCAGATACACCGTTACAGTTTTCGGGATATTATTTTTCAAATGAAGAACAGCGGCTAAAAAAAGTTGATAAGTTGAAAGAAAAAAATATCAATTATATTTTTAGTGCAAGAAAAAAGCAAGCACAGTTTTTCTATTTGACCAAAACAGATTTACGAGGGAAAACATTTAATTGGCAAAATGCCAACCAGATTATTGCTCTTTTTCTATAATTGAAAAGTGCAAAACAAGGAGTGAGAAGACTCATGTTGGAAATCATGATCGTTACACATGGTAAGTTGAGCGAAGGACTGAAAGATGCGGCAGAAGTAATTGTCGGGACATCAAGCCATATTGAAACAGTGTGCTTAGAGTCTGGGGAAGACATCCAAACATTCGGAGAGAAAGTCAAAGAAAAATTAACTATGATCAACACAGCAGAACCCGTGCTAGTATTTGTTGATCTAATTAGCGCAAGTCCGTACAATCAAGCGCTCTTGGCAGTCAATGAACTGACTGAAGAAAAGAAAGCAGCCACTTATGTCATAGGGGGCGTGAATCTGCCAATGTTGTTAGAAGCAATCAATCATCAGATGCTTCACACACCGATAGAAGAAGCGGTGGAACAAATTGTCAAACAAGGAAAAGATAATTTAACTGTTTGGCATGCTTCAGCGGAAGAAAAAAATTTAGATGAGGACGATTTTTAGAAGGAAGGCTGAAAAGATGAAGTGGGGATTTAGATGGTATGGTGAAAAAGGGGATTCGATCCCATTAAAATATGTTCGCCAAATACCGGGAATAAATGGGATAATTGGAACTTTGCTGACTAAAATGCCTGGAGATGTTTGGGAGATTTCAGAAATTGAGGAGTTGAAAGCATCTGTTGAGAGCCAAGGACTGGAACTGCTTGGAATTGAAAGTGTCGCAGTCCATGATGCAATCAAGGCAGGAACAGATGAACGAGATTACTATATTGATAACTATATACAAACAATCAAAAATTTGTCTCGATGTGGGGTTCGATTGATTTGCTATAGCTTCAAACCAATTTTTGGATGGGCGAAAACTGATTTGTTTAATGAAAACAACGATGGAAGCTATTCTCTTTTATACGATCAAAAAATCGTCGATCAGATGGAGCCAGGAGAGATGTATCAATTGATACACAGTCAGTCAAAGGGATTCAAATTGCCAGGTTGGGAAGAAGAACGGTTGAAAAAATTCGCTCAGCTGGAAAAACTGTATGAAGGAATGACCGAAGAAGAATTATTTGAAAATCTGACTTATTTTTTAGAAAAAGTGATTCCTGTATGCGAAAAAGCAGATGTAAAAATGGCTATCCATCCAGATGATCCACCATGGGAACTTTTTGGTTTTCCTAGAGTGACGAAAAATCTTGGCGACTTGAAGAAAATTCTAAATGCAGTAGATTCTCCATATAATGGACTAACGCTGTGCACAGGATCTTTAGGGGCAAATCCTGAAAACGATTTAGTTGAAATCATTCATGAGGTAGGTTCTCGCATCCACTTTGTCCACTTTAGAAACGTGGAGTTTTTAGGAGAAAGAAAGTTCAAAGAAACGGCACATCCTTCTACAGAAGGATCCCTTGATATGCATCATATTATGAAAGCGTTGGTGCAAGAAGGGTTCGACGGTCCTATACGCCCTGATCATGGTAGAACCGTGTGGGGTGAAGTGGCTATGCCTGGGTATGGCCTGTATGATCGTGCAATGGGACTCACTTACATGCAAGGTCTATATGAGGCGATAAGTAAGGAAAAACCACTGGGAGAGCATTATGAATAAAATCAAGCTCTTCATCTTTGATATGGATGGCCTTTTATTAGAAACTGGACGTTTAGCTTATCGTGCTTATGTAAAATCAGCACAAAAGTATGATTATGAAATGCGTAAGGAAGTCTATTATTTACTGACTGGCCAGACAGAAGCGGCTATAAGAGAACAAATGGGCAATTTGTACGGAGAAGATGTTCCATATACCAAATGGCGAGAAGCAATCAATCAATATAAAGAAAAAATCGTGAAAGAAGATAAGAGAGTATATACGAAAAAAGGAGCAAAAGAAATTTTAGCTTTTGCAAAAGAAAGAGGAATCCATACAATCGTGGCTTCGTCTAATACACGGGTAAAAGTAGAAATGTATTTAAAAATGGAAAATCTATATGCCTTGTTTGATCAAATCATTTCAGGGGATGATGTAAAAAAAGGGAAGCCGGAACCAGAGATCTTTTTGAAAGCTTGTTCAAAAATGAATATTCCTCCAAGTGAAGCACTTGTATTTGAAGACTCGATTGCAGGGATCGAAGCAGCAAGACGAGCGGGTATTTTGTCTTTTCTCATCAAAGATCATTTGATAGGGTTGCCCGATCATAATGGGAAGCATAAGTTGAAAGTAGATGTAAGTTTATATGAGCATGATAAAGCAGACTATGAATTTTATGACCTGCATCAAGCAAAACGATTTTTAGAAAGTAAAGGGTTATATCTCTAATAAAGAGGACTAGTTTCTAGTTCTCTTTATTTATGGTCCTAGATGAGTGATGAAAAAGAAGCAATTTTTAATTTGTAGCATCTATTTGATTTGTATTGAAAAATTTGGAGCAAACACAAAACGCACCCACTGTTATTATCCAGTAGATGCGTTTAAAGAGAAGAACGAGAATCGTCCATATGAGGGTTTCCACTCCTTATGCAGATTTTTTTAATTCTTGCACTGCTTGTTCGATCGTAACACCTGTTGCTACATGATTGGTATTTTCTTTGTCAAAAACGACAAAGAGATTCAAATCTGTATCCAAGGTTACTCGATATTGTATATCTTTGTTATAGAATGTCATAGTCATTCTCCTTTCTTTAAATACTTGCTGAAAGGCAACGAACGCGTTGATAACGAAATTCCATTTATAAGTATACCACCAATTGAAAGGTTTTCATAGTTAAGAAATTTTAAAGTCAAATAGTTGCCGATAAAAACATATAAACAAGAAAACAAAAAGAGAATCAAACGCGGTTATCCAACATTTTTATCGATTCGAAGACAATAAATTTTATATTTCATTGCATTATTCTTGTGTTATTAGAAAAAGCATGATATATTAAACAAGTAATCTATTTTGAAACGTAATTTGAGCGATATATCTACATAGATAAAACTCCTTTTGCCTATCAAATATTTATTGCAACGAAAAAACGTACATTGATACGTATCAGGAGGAATTTATTTATGAATAACGGTACAGTAAAATGGTTCAACGCAGACAAAGGTTTTGGCTTCATCACTGGTGAAGATGGAAATGATGTATTTGCACATTTCTCAGCTATCCAAGGCGACGGCTTCAAAACTTTAGAAGAAGGCCAAGCAGTGTCTTACGATGTTGAAGATGGTCAACGTGGCCCTCAAGCAACAAACATTGTTAAAGCTTAATAAAAATTGTCTTTTAACCGTCTTTTCGAAAGAAAAGACGGTTTTTTTGTACGAAGAAATTTATTGATCGTTGAATAGACGGAAGAATGTTTTTCTTGGTGCTTTTTTGTTTCGTCCTTTGATTTTTTCATTTCATAGCTATGTTTGTTTGTCAATAGGTATTTTGGAGAAGTATTTTACATAAAGTTGTGTATTAATCATTAAAAAAATAAAAAAACAGATCAACTATTATTTTTGCATAATTATTTAAAGAGAATTAAAACGAAAAAGCCTAATGATAGTAAGGCTTTAAAGAGTTTTTTTGTTTGTTAAATAACTAAATTTATTTTAGTTATTTAAATTATACCTTTTATTTTAAGTGTGTTTAACTTATTTTTTTATTTAAAAATAACTATGTTATGTATTATAAAAGTTATAAGAGTTTTTAAATAAAATTTAAGAACATTTAGAAATTATTAAGCTTTATCTGAAAATAAAAAAACGAAATGTTATTATTTTAGTCTGTTTTCAGGGGGGATAATCTTATGATAAAAAAACTATTTTTACTATCAACATTAACACTAGCAATGGCAGGTTGTTCTACAACCGATTCGGCAACTGAATCAACAACAGAAACAACTGAAGACACGACAGAAGAGGTAAAAGTTGAGACGATCACAGAAGCAGAAGTAGACGAAGCACGGGAACGCTGGGCAGAAGCAATCATAAATATCGGTGCAGCAAGCGAAGAAGGTATGGAGGAAGCAACAGAAAAAGCAGAAGAAGTCATCGAGACATTGTATGCATACGACGAAGGTGCTGTGCTTTTTAAACCAACTAAAGCTGCAGAGTTACCATTCAGGGCAACAAAAGAAGAAGCACTTTCTTATTTCGTTGGCGGTGATATCAGCGAAGATTCTGGTTTTGCGTTAGAGCCTTGGACAGACATCCGCTTCGACAATCATGAAACGATCATCGATACGGATTCAGCACTCGCTTCAGGAGAATATTACTTTACTTCTGGGGAAACGGGTGATGAAACAAAAGTAGAATATACTTTCGGATTTATACGTGATGACGAAGGTAACCTGAGAATCAACTTGCACCATTCGAGCTTACCCTACGGTGGTTAAGTCTTTTTCGATGAGGGAAGAGTTTTTCATGTTATATCAGAGC